>NZ_JBSSAG010000031.1:0-32775 GCF_054058395.1 Thermostichus sp. OS-CIW-26
AACAGAAAGATCAACTGGTAGTAATCCGTACTGAACATATTATACATTATTTTCAGTATAGTTGAGCTTATTATTGACTAGAGTCATGCTCCACAGATCCCTCAAGCTGGCAAGGGATCGCTATGATTTCAGCATAGTCTGAATCCTTCTGGGGGAGGGCTGGCTTGGTTGTCCGGATCCCTCCAACACCAGACGACTAGAATGAGTAGGAAGCAGATTTGCCTATTCCCAGCAGCATCACCCACTCAGCAGGGCCGTCTTTTTCCTTATGCTAGACGCTTTACTGATCGCGATCTTCATGTTGGCCGGGGCTGGTCTCGGGTTTTACGGCCTGGATTTGCTCCCTCCTGCCGCCATTCAGGGGGCCAATGTGGAAGGAGCCCGTGTCGTCACCAGCGGCTTTGGCGTGCTGGCAGGACTGGCTTTGGGATCCCTGGTGCGCTGGAGCTACCGTCGCTTCGAGGCCAATGTGCGCTCCCTGCCGCCGGACGTGTTGATCAGCCGCTCGGTGGGGTTGGTGATCGGCTTGGTGATCGCCAATCTGGCCATGGCTCCTGTGTACTTGCTGCCCTTGCCTCCCCAACTCAACAGGTTCCTCGAGCCACTGGCTTCGGTCTTTTTCAGCTTGGCCTTTGCCTATCTGGGGGTCAGCCTGGCCGATACCCACGGCCCCTCGCTGCTGCGGCTGTTTAACCCCAACTATGCTTTGCAGGCAGCCCTCTGGGCGGAGGGCAATGTGGTGGCTGCCACGGCCAAGGTTTTGGACACCAGCTCCATCATCGATGGCCGAGTGGCTCAGTTAATCGAGACAGGTTTTTTGGAAGGAACCCTGGTGGTTCCTCGCTTTGTGCTGACGGAATTGCAGACCATCGCCGACAAAGCCGATGCCCAAAAACGAGAGCGGGGCCGCAAAGGTTTGGATACGCTGCAGGCTCTACGAGAAGCTTACCCCGATCGTTTCGTCATTCACGAAGCCAACTATCCAGATCTGACCACTGTCGATGAAAAGCTGGTGCGCCTCACCCAAACCGTGGGGGGAACGCTGCTTACCACCGATTACAACCTGAAGAAGGTGGCGGCTCTGCAGGGGGTCAAGGTGCTGAATGTGAATGAGTTGGCCGAGGCGCTGCGGCCCATCTATGTTGCCGGCGACAGCTTTGATATCAAGATCACCCGCGAAGGAAAAGAGCCAGGTCAAGGGGTAGGCTACTTGGAAGACGGCACCATGGTGGTGGTGGAAGAAGGGCAGCGCTCTGTGGGCAAAACCCGCTCTGTGGTTGTGACCAGCGCCATTCAAACCTCGGCAGGCCGCATGATCTTCGCCCGCCTCAACAAGGATCCTGCCCCACTAACCCGCCCGGCCTCTGATCCCGCCAGCCCGGCTTCCTCTGGAAAAACCTGAGTTTTGGCCTACGTTCCCCTAGCGCAATGGTGGCTTCATCCCAAATGGGCGCCCTCCGACCCACTCCGATGTTCTACACGCAGGATCGCCAGAGGCGCTTCTGGAGTTTTTACTGGGAAGATGCCGAGAAATATGGCATCCACCCTCAGCACATCGTGAGCGGACAGCAAATCTGGGAGGTGGCCAACGCTGGAGAGTACGAAGCCAAGCTCAACCAGGTCTTTGCAAGCGGGGATCCCCTCTCCTACGAATGTCAGGTGCTCTCGCCCCGCTACAAGTTGCATCTCCATCTTTCGCTCAACCCTGTACGGGACATGGAAGGGGAGGTGGTGGCGATTTCGGTGGTGGGCAAGTTGCTGGGGGCTACGCCTTTTGCGTTGGCCGGAGGAACCAGCAGCCCCAACAGCCAGCCCCATCCTGTCCTGGCCGACCCGGTACAGGGGATCACGACGCAGTTGGTGCGCAACATCCGGCATTCCCTCGATATCCGGCAACTGTGCCAGCAGACCGTGGAGCAGTTGGGGCAACTGTTTGAGGTAGATCGCTGCCTGATGGCCCTCTACGAGGTGGGGCAAGACTCCCTCACGGTCAATGCCGAGTACCGCCGCCATCCTGGGGATCCCTCCCTGCTCCACCAGACCCTGAAGCTGGCAGATTACCCCCATTTGTTGCAGGCCCTCAGACAGGAAGAACCGGTGGAGGCGGGGCGACATCTGGCCATTGCCATGTCTTACCAGGGCTACGCCAACAGCCTGCTCTGGCTGGAAATGCTGGATCCGAACAGGGTTCCTGTTTGGCAGCCAAGCCACATTCAGGTGCTCCAGAGCATTGCCACCTACCTGGGCGCAGCCATTGCCCACGCCATTTTGCTGGATCAAAGTCGCCAACTGGCAACCCGCTTGCAGTTAGCCAACCAAACTCTGCGTCAGAAAAATAAGGAGCTGGAGCAGGCCCGTGCCCAAGCGGAATCGGCCAACCAACTGAAAAGCCAATTCCTGGCCAACACCTCCCACGAGCTGCGCACCCCCCTAAACGGGATCATCGGCTTTATCAAGCTGGTGCTGGACGGGATGGCCGAAAACCGCGAAGAGGAGCTGGACTTCTTGCAGGAGGCCTATCGCTCTGCCCTGCACCTGTTGGCCCTGATCAACGATGTGCTGGATATCGCCAAGATCGAGGCGGGCAAAATGCAGTTGGAGTTCCAGCCCTGCGACCTGCGAGCTTTGTTTAAGGATGTGGAGGCCAAGACCAGCTTGCAGGCCAGCCAGAAGGGCCTACAACTGAGCTTCCACCTGCCCAACACCTCGGATCAGATTTTGCTCTTGGGCGATTACCAACGCCTGTTGCAGGTGATGCTCAATTTGGTGGGGAATGCCATCAAGTTTACCCCCAAGGGCTCGGTAACCGTGCGAGCGGATATCCTGCCCGGCAATCCGGGGTTGGCCCGCATCCGCGTCATCGACACCGGGATCGGGGTATCGCTGGAAAAGCAGCAGAAGCTGTTTCAGGCCTTCACACAGGTGGATGGTTCCACCACCCGCCAATATGGGGGGACGGGCTTGGGCCTGGCCATCAGCCAACGCCTGGTGGAGGCGATGGGAGGGGAAATCAATTTCTACAGCCTGGGCGAAGGGCTGGGATCCACCGTCACCTTTACGGTGCCCCTCTACCGCAAGCCGCTCCTGAGCGGGGATCCGAACCCAGAGGCGCTCCCTGCTCAACCCGCCCGAGATAGACCTGAGGATGCGGATCCCACCTTGATTTCTGTTCCCAACTCAGTCCAGCGATGACCCACCCGGCCATTTCTCCTTCAACCGCTCTGGGTACCTCTCGGTTGCGGCGCAGCACTGCGCGAACATTCCCCCATGCCCTATCCTCGTAAACGGTTTGGTCAGCATTGGCTCAAGGATCCCGCTGTTCACGAGGCGATTGTGCGGGCTGCCCAGTTGAATGATCTGGAGAGAGGGGCGGATCCCACTTGGGTGCTGGAGATCGGCCCCGGCACCGGCCAACTGACGCGGCGATTGCTGGCCCAGGGCGCCCAGGTGGTGGCGGTGGAGATCGACCGGGATCTGTGCCGACTGCTGCGAAAGCGCTTCGCCGACCAGCCCCGCTTCCACCTGGTGGAAGGGGATTTTCTTCGCCTGCCGTTGCCCCCTCAACCCCGCCTGCTGGTGGCCAACATTCCCTACAACCTCACCGGATCCATCCTGGAAAAGGTACTGGGATCCCCAGCCCAGCCGGTTCGGCAGTTCGAGCGCATTGTCCTTCTGGTGCAAAAAGAGCTGGCCGAGCGCTTGCAGGCCGGCCCCGGCAGCAAAGCCTATGGTGCTCTGAGCCTGCGGACGCAGTATTTGGCCGATTGCGAGCTGATCTGCAGGGTGCCCCCCACCGCTTTCAAGCCCGCCCCCAAGGTGGAATCTGCTGTGATTCGCCTCACCCCCCGCCCCGCCCCCACCCCCGCCCGGGATCCCCGCTGGTTTCACCAACTCCTCCGGCAGGGGTTCTCCACCCGCCGCAAGAAGCTCGTCAATGCCCTGGGAAGCTTGGTGGAGCGAGAAGCGGTTGCAGCAGCTTTGGCTCAGCTCCGCCTCAACCCCGATGCCCGCGCCGAAGAGCTGGCCCTGCCCCACTGGCTGGCCTTGAGCGACCTGCTGCTGGAGAAAGCGCCCAAAAGGGCTGTTGTTCTTCAAGAGGGGCAGGAACCAGGGTAGGGTAAGAGAGGGAAGCTCAGTTGGATAGATCTCAAAATCCTCTGAGTTTTTTTGCACTCCCCTCCACAATTTGTTTTGGATCCCCTTCGCCAATGCAGGTGCATCCATGCAAAGCAACCAAGGCAAGCAAATCCTCTTGACCGGTGGCACAGGCGGGCTGGGTTTGGGGGTGGTTCCCGTGGTGCTGGCCAGCGGAGCAGAGCTGACCTTGACCTATCGACAAGAAAAAGATCTCACCATTTTGCGGGAGCGCCTGCCGGCCAATGCTCTGGATCGGGTTCGCTTTGTGCAAGTGGATTTAACAGATGAGGCGGCGGTTGCCCGCGTCATTGCCGACCTACCCCGCGTGGATGGGCTGATCCACCTGGTGGGGGGCTTTGCCATGGGCCCCACCCACGAGTACAGCTTGGCGGACTGGTATCGCGACTTCGACCTCAACCTCACCACCACATTCCTGACCTGCAAGCACAGCCTGCGCAGAATGTGGCAACAGGGCTATGGGAGGATTGTAACGGTGGGATCCCGAGGAGCGGTGGAGCCGGGCCCGCAATTGGCCGCCTACTGCGCTTCCAAAGCGGGGGTGGTGGCCCTGACCCGCACCATTGCCGCCGAAACCCAAGGCACCGACATCACGGCCAACGTCATCCTGCCCAGCATCATCGACACGCCGGCCAACCGAGCTGCCATGGGATCCGAGCGAGCCAAGCTGTGGGTCAAGCCAGAGTCCATCGGGCAGGTGATCGCCTTTTTGGTCTCAGAAGCAGCGCGGGATCTGCGAGGGGCGGTGATCCCGGTGTATGGCAACGTCTAGGCAACTGGTTGACCAAGCCATGAGCCGCCATTCATGATACAGAATATGCACTTATCCCTATCCAGTTCTTTTCCATGCTGAAGCGATTATTCTTGGGTGGTTTGCGCCGGCAAATCGGTCGCATTGAGGTGGCAGGGGCCATTGATGGCAAAACTCGCGAGCGGGTTCTCAAGGCCCTGAAAGAGGTGGAAGAAAACCAGATCCCTGCTGTGGTGCTGCGCATCGACAGTCCAGGCGGGACGGTGGCCGACTCCCAAGAAATCTACAATGCCCTCTTGCGTTTGCGAGAGAAAAAGGGCACCCGTATTGTCGCCAGCTTTGGCAACATTGCTGCCTCTGGGGGGGTTTATATTGCCATGGGAGCCGAAAAAATTGTTGCCAACCCAGGAACAATCACCGGTAGCATTGGTGTGATCATTCGAGGCAACAATATCGAACGCCTCCTGGATAAAGTGGGGATTTCATTTAAGGTAATTAAGTCTGGCCCCTACAAAGATATTCTCTCGTTTGATCGCGAGCTGACCCCAGAAGAGCGAAACATCCTGCAAGAGTTGATCGACATTACCTACGGCCAGTTTGTGCAGACGGTTGCTGCTGCCCGCAAGTTGAGTTTGAATGTGGTCAAAACTTTTGCCGATGGCCGCATTTTCAGCGGAGAGCAGGCCCTCCACTTGGGTGTGGTGGATCGCTTGGGCACAGAAGAAGATGCCCGCCTTTGGGCGGCAGAGCTGGCGGGTTTGCCGACGGATGCGAAGTTCTACGACCTGCTCCCGCGGCGCAGAGGTTGGTCTCGGTTTTTGCCGGCAGCAGAAGCCTTGGCCCGTCTGCAGTTTGAAGTGATCACCTCGGGCTTGCCCCTGTGGCTTTACACAGGTTCTTGAGGCAGTTCGCGAACAGCTATTCCGGGAAGTTTAGCGTTCTGTACCGCACAGCCCCCACCCCCGGCCCCTCTTCCAGAGGGAGAGGGAGTTTAACTAAAGTAGCCCAACTCCAATTGCCGGGCCAGATCCAGCAGCCGGTGGGCCAGGGTTGGCTTGGTTGCCAATGGGATCCGCTCTGGACTTCCCTGCTGGGGGATCCAATAGCCTTGGTTGTGGCTGCTGCCAAAGCCGCTATCCGGTTGGTCGATGGGGTTGGCCACAATAGCATCCAGGCCCTTCTGGCGGAGCTTCTCTCTGGCCGGTGGCAAGGGATCCCCACTTTGGGCGGCAAAGCCGATGAGGCGTTGGCCAGGGCGTTTGTGGCGGGCCAGGGCTGCCACCAGGTCAGGGATCGGCTCCAACGGCAACATCTGGGGCAGTTCGGCTTTAGGCAGCTTCCCCGGATAAACCTGGGAGGGGCGCACATCCCCCACAGCAGCAGCCATCCACAAGAGATCCGCCTGGGGAAATTCCGCCTGCAAAGCCGCTTCCAGTTGGGCTGCCGTTTCCACTCGAATGGCCCGAATGCCAAAGGGTTCCGGCTCAAAAGGGATCCCCAACGGCCCATGAACCAGCGTCACCGTCGCTCCTCGGCAGGCCGCCGCCACCGCCAGCGCCACTCCCATCCGACCACTGGCCGGATTGCCGATAAAACGCACCGCGTCAATGGGCTCCCGTGTCCCCCCCGCCGTCACCAACACCCGCTTGCCCTGCCAATCTTTTTTCCCCCCTGTCCAGAGCAAAGCCCGCACATACTCCTGCAGCGCCTCCGGCTCCAACATGCGCCCTTCCCCCACCGCATCACAGGCCAGGCGGCCACTGGCCGTCGGCAAGGCCCAAAAACGGGGATCCTGCTGCAGCCGCTGCCAATTCTCGGCTACCTTCTCTGCCTTCCACATCTGCGTATTCATAGCCGGTGCCACCGCCACCGGACACCGGGAAGCCAAAACCACATTGGTGAGCAAGTTATCCGCCAGCCCATGAGTCAACTTGCCCAAGGTGTTGGCCGACAAGGGTGCAATGAGGAGAGCCTCCGCCCATTCCCCCAACTCGATGTGCAGCGGTCGTCCTCGTGTTGCCTGCCAAAAGGCGGCATCCGTAAAAGCCGGCTGGCGGGACAAGGTGGCAAAAGTCAAAGGAGAAATAAAATGTTCCGCAGCTTTTGTCAAAACCACCTTGAGCTCTGCTCCCTGCTGCACCAGAGCAGACACCAAAGCTGCCGTTTTGTAAGCAGCAATCCCCCCGCTCACCCCAATGAGGAGACGCCGCCCCGACCAAAAGGGATCCATATTGAGTGACACGCAAACAGCCTTGTTTCCAGTTTCCCTGCTTTTGCTCAATTCCGGCGGCAAAGCGGGGATCCCTCGCCCAAAGATACTTTGACTTGGACGGATGACCCTGTCGAGAATAGGGCCTGAGAGCCTATCATTCCCCATTTCAGCCAAAGTCTCCCCCATAGGTTCTGGCCTTTAGAGGGAATTCCCCACTGCTGTTTTGCGCAACCAGCCCTCAGATCCCATTGCAGTCGCGCACTCATTCCCTCTAATTAAGAAGAGTTGGATCAAACTCTATTGCAATCGCTGTTTGTTTCTGGCTACACTAACAGTTGTCCCTAAAACCATCTTGATATGGCTACAACCAGTAAACCAAAACCACTCACTGGCCAAGAGCTCCTCGACAAGGTAACTTCAATGGGAAATGCGGATCGCAAGGAAAAAGCTCGCGCCTGTGGTTATGTCACCTACACCAAGAATGGTCAGGAGCGAGTGAATCTGATGCAGTTTAACAACGCCCTGTTGAAGGCCGTTGGCGTGGATCTCGGCGCTAGTGACGAAAATGGATCCCGTGGCCGCGCTCCTACCTTCCGGGTTTCGGTTCATAAGAATGGCAACCTCCTGATTGGAGCTGCCTACACCAAGAAGATGGGCCTCAAGCCCGGAGATGAGTTCGAGATCAAGCTGGGCCACCATAACATCAAGCTGGAGCGGGTCAACTGATTTGCTGTCTCCCTGGATGCTTTTCCCTGCTGGTGAGTTCATCTCAGCTTGGGTAAAGCCTTTGGTATTCCTTTCGGCCTCTAGGGGCTTGGGAGCAGCGACCTCTTCCCTTCGCTCCGGTGCTCATTGTCTTTCTACTTTTCAGAACAAGGGATCCTCATGATCCGCTGGGGATCCCTGGCAGTTTGTACCTCATCAATGGCTGAAGTGTGGGCAAGTTCGCTATTCTGACAACAGTTGAATTGAGTCTGCAACAATGAACACTCCGACCGTGCCAAATGTCTTTCGCCATTGGCGGCGGTGGCGAACTTGGGCGGGGCTGTTGTTGTTGGCAGCAGCGTTCTTTGTCATCGAGTCTCATCGGCAAGTTTGGCCTCAGTCGAATGCTTCTCAAAGTCAGGCATTTTTGGAGTGGGTGTCTTCCCAGCCTACCCCCGAACAGCAGGATGTTTTTGTGGATGGAGTCATTCGGCTGCAATTCAATCGGCCACTGGATCCCAATCTACAACGTCTGGCGGTTCAGTTGGATCCGCCGGCAGCGGTTATTTTTGATGTGCAGGGAGACGAGTTGTTGCTTAAGCCTCGGGATCCCTTGCGCTTTAGCACCCGTTACACCCTCACGCTTTCTCCCCAAGAGGGGCTGCCCCTCGAGCAGGCCATTCAGCTGAGTTTTCGCACCGAACCGCAATTTACCTACGAACGGGATGTCAAACCGCTGCTAGAAGCCAGTTGTGTGGGTTGCCATCAGCCGGCAGGACGGCAGCGCACCCAGTTGCTGGACAGTTATGAGGCCACGATGGCCTATGTCAGGCCCGGGGATCCCAATAGCGAGTTGATCAATCCCCGGTGGACGAGCCGCCACGCCTACATCCTCAACGCCATTAACCCCAACCGCCCCCAAGTTCGCGGCGGATCCCCTGAGATTGCTTACATTCAGGCCCGCGGGCTGCCCCTGTCCCGTCTGGGCTTTTGGACGCCGGAGGAAGTGGAGATCGTCCGCACCTGGATTGTGCAGGATGGCGCCCCCCGCACCAGCGCCCGCTTACAGATGGGCAACTGAATAAGGCATCTGGAACCCAACCCCCACTGCCATGACCCCTCCTCAACCTTTGGCCACCGTGATTCAGGGATCCCTGAGTCGAGGGCTGGAAGCTCGCCTCAATCCCGGTGTCTCGGTAGAAGACTTGCGGGTGGGCAAATTCGTGGTGATCCAGGGGCAGCGCAACCGCTTCTTTGGCCTGCTTACTGACGTTACCCTAGAAACCAGCAACCCCCAAATTCTGGTCAATCCCCCCCGCCCGGAAGAGACCTTGCTGCAGGAGGTGCTGGCCGGTACCGGTACCTATGGCATTATTGCCCTCACCCCGATGCTGATGTTGGTGCCGCGGCAAACGGAAGGGGAAAGGCTGTATCCCCTGGTCAATCCCGAACGGCCAGAAGCGTTGGCAGCTCCCCTCGGCCAAGAACCCCCTTCCGCTGGCGCCATGGAGCTGCTGCCCGTGAAAACAGTGCCCGCCCATTTTTCACAGGTGTATGAGGCACGGGAACTGGACTTTCGCACCGTCTTCGGCTGGGAAGACGACCCGGAGCGGCGCAACTTTGCTATCGGCCAGCCCCTCGACATGGCTGTGCCCATCTGTTTGGACTTGGATCGCTGGGTGGAGCGCAGCAACGGCATTTTCGGCAAATCGGGCACCGGCAAGTCCTTTCTAGCCCGCCTGATCCTGGCCGGTATCATCCGCAAACGGGCGGCGGTGAACCTGATCTTTGACATGCACTCCGAGTACGGCTGGGAGGCGGCCAGCGAAGACAAGCACGCCACTACTGTGAAAGGCTTGCGGCAGCTCTTTCCCGGTCAGGTACAGATCTATACCCTGGATCCCGATTCCACCCGGCGGCGAGGGGTGCGGGATGCGCAGGAGCTGTTTATTGCCTACAACCAAATCGAAGTGGAGGATCTGGCCCTGTTGGCAGAGGAGCTGAACCTATCGGAAGCCAGCCTGGAAAACGCCATTATCCTGCGCAACGAGTTTGGCCGCGACTGGATCAGCCGCCTCTTGAGCCTTTCCAACGCCGAGATCCAAGAGTTTTGCGAACAGAAAATGGGCAACAAAGCCTCGATGATGGCCCTGCAGCGCAAGCTCACCCGCCTTGACAACCTCAAGTACATCCGCAGCACCCTGCCCCACAACTACATCGGCCAGATTTTGGATGCCCTCAGCCGCGGCATTCACGTGGTTATCGAGTTTGGATCCCAGTCCAACTTGCTTTCCTACATGTTGGCGGCCAACGTCATCACCCGCCGCATTCACCAGGCCTACGTACATCAGACGGAGCGGTACTTGCAATCCAAAAATCCCCTCGACCGGCCCCGTCAACTGTGCATCACCATCGAGGAGGCCCATCGCTTTTTGAATCCGCGGGCGGCCAAGCAGACCATCTTCGGCACCATTGCCCGCGAGATGCGCAAGTACTTTGTCACGCTGCTGGTGGTGGATCAGCGCCCTTCCAGCATCGACAGCGAAGTGATGTCGCAGTTGGGCACTCGCATTACGGCACTCCTCAACGACGACCAAGATATCGAGGCGGTGTTCACAGGGGTGGCGGGCAGCCAGAACTTGAAAACGGTGCTGGCCAAGTTGGACTCCAAACAGCAAGCCCTAATTCTGGGCCATGCCGTGCCCATGCCGGTGGTGGTGCAAACCCGCCCCTACGACCAGCGGTTCTACGCCGAAATTGCCGATCCTGACTGGTCTCAGGCTGAGGATGCGGAGGTGCTCCTGGCCGCTCAGAAGGCCAAGGAGGAGCTGGGACTGTAGGGAGAGCATGACTCTAGTCAATAATAAGCTCAACTATACTGAAAATAATGTATAATATGTTCAGTACGGATTACTACCAGTTGATCTTTACTGTTTACTTTCGAGTCTGCCAACATGGTAGCCAAAGCAAAGCAGAAAATTGGTAGTAAGACGACACGGAAACTGCGCTTTGGGTATTCTACTCAAAGCTTTGCGGGATACCGCCATTCTGGTTGGAAACAAACAGAATGCTATCGCTGCATAGTTGAACAGTGATGTTCAGCAGTGTTCAGCGTAAATGTATCAGCTCCCCCAAAGTCCCGTCATCAAGCACAGCAGCAAGCACCGCAGGGGGGGGAAGGCCATCATCCCTCTCAGGATCCACCGCCGCATAACCACTACGGGCCAGTAGGAGTTGGAGAAAGTGCGGGTGAGCAGATCCGTGAAGAGCAGCACCACCCAGTTTTCCCAGCGGCGACGGCGACCGTAGCGGCGCAGGACTTTGACATCTCCCAGATCCTCATGCCGTCTCCAGGCGTCTAGGAGCACCTGGGCCAGGGCAGCGGCGTCGCGGATGCCGAGGTTGAGCCCTTGGCCAGCCACCGGATGGCAGTGGTGGGCGGCATCTCCCACCAAGGCAAGACGATGCTGATAGTAGCGGCGGCTTTGCCGTAGGCGAGCCGGGAAAACCTGGGGCCGGTTCAGCAAAGTGAGCTGGCCGCTCTGACCGCCGTAGTAGCGCTGCATCTCGGCCAAGAAGTCGGCCTGAGGAAGGGCCAGGGTGGCTTTGGCCTGCTCGTGGGGCATGATCCAGACCACCTGACAGCGGTTGCCGGGCAGGGGCAAGATGGCGAAGGGGCCGGCAGGCCAGAAGCGCTCGTAGGCAATGTTTTGGTGGTCTTGGGAAGGGGCCACCAAGGCGGTGATGCAGGACTGCCAATAGTCCCAGCCGTCGCTAGGGATCCCTGCCCACTGCCGCACCTGGGAGCGCAGGCCGTCGGCGGCGACCACCAGGGAGGCCCGCAGTTGGCGACGCCCCTGGGCCGTTTCCAGCTCTACCTCGGCTGCAGCCTTCCCATAGGTTACGCTCTCCACCTTGGCTTCGTAGTAGCAGCTAATTTTGGGATCGGCAGCCACCTGCTCCTGGAGCGCCTGCTGCAGCCAGGCATGCTCGCCACAGTAGAAAACTGCCGCTTCCCCCACATCCTCCGGTCTAAACGTCACCCGCTGGGGAGCGTTGGCGTCGGTTAAAATCACCTGAGCAAAGGGCGTAATGTGGGGAGCCAGCGCCTCCCACACCCCGACGGCCCGGAAGATGCGGATTGACAGCGGCGAAAGGGCATAGGCCAGGGGGCGCTGTTTGACTGCCTCAGCCGACTGGGCCTCAATGAGGGCCAACCGCAGGCCGGATCCCCGCAGGGCACAAGCTAGGGTTAAGCCCGCGATGCCTCCGCCGACGATAATCACGTCGTAGAGGGCTGCCAAAGTATCCGGAGTGGGAGCAAGAGTTGTCATCTCTCTTATTCTCCTATTGGCTATTCTCCTATTGGCTGCTGTGGGCAACCACTTCTGTGCGGGTGGAGTCTGCCGACGTGGCGGCTCGCACGGCCCGGAACATGCCAAAGCGGCAGAGGCCAGTGCCGAAGGCCAGGCGCATGAGCAAGAAAGTGGGCACCTCCCGTAGCGACTTAATCAGGCCCACCAAGCCAAACTTCAGCAACCCTTCGGGACGGACAATGCCCTGCCAGATGGAATCCAGCCAAGAGGGAAGGGTCTCCTGAGTCCAGTCGGCGGTTTCCACTCGTCCTGCCACCAGGCCAGTAGCCTCCAACTGCTCGGCAAAGCCTTCGATGCTGGAGAAGGAAGGGTGTGACCATTGATCCAACAGTTGCCGCATCACCAGCCGCTCCCAAAAGTTCAGGGGCTTTTGCCGGTCGTCCCGCTGGTTCCAGTCCGCCACCACCAGGATTCCCCCTGGCTTCAACACCCGCAGCATCTCTTGGGCATAGCGGGCCTTGTCCGGCATGTGAGGCCCTGCCTCAATGGACCACACCACATCGAAGCTGGCATCGGGGAAGGGCAGGTCGAGGGCATCTGCCACCTGAAACTGGACAGGCAGATCAGGGGGGGTGAGCTCCTGGGCCCGCTTCACCTGCTGAGGACTGATGGTGATACCGGTTACAACAAAGCCGTAGTCGCGGGCCAAGATGCGGCAGCTCCCACCAATGCCGCAGCCCACATCCAACACGGTTGTCCCTGCAGGCAGTCGATCCAACCCACCCCAGCGCACCATCTCGTGGACAAAGTCGTGCTTGGCCTGCAGAAAATTTTTTCGTTGGGGAGGAGAGCCGTAGTGGCCTAGGTGAATGTGTTCGCCCCAGTAAAACTCTAGGATCCCATCCCGAGTCCACTCGTCGTAAGACTTGGCCACAGAGGCGGGAGACTCGTATTTGCGAGCAGTCAACAGATAGGCTGCCAAGCCCACGGCCAGCAGCACAGCTATGCCCAAAGCCCAAAAGATTGGATTCATCGGATCAACCATGAAGTTTCTATGATATGAAGTCCCTCTGCGTGGTGGCGATCATTGTCAGTTGGATGGCGGAGCCACAGGCAGAGTGCTTTCCGGTGTGGGGTCTGCCAATCCAGCCCAGCAAAGGCGCAATCCCATCTTGCCCCATCTGCTGGCTCAAGATGGAGTCTGGGGCAAAGGGCAGCTGGGCGAGATTTTCCAGCACGATTCCAGCATCCGTTGGGGTCGCTGCCATCACCTGCTGGATGGGGTGTTCCAGGGGTGGCAACCTCAACAGCAGCGGCTGCTCCTTCACAAAAGGTTGGCGGCGTAGCGAGCAGCTCCCCTCAGCCCCACCTGCGCATTCACCACCACCTGCACCGACAGTTGCTCTAGAAGAGGACGCATCCGCCCCTTATCCAAAAACGAGGACAAAAACTCCCCTTGATGCAGTAGGCGCAAGAGCTTGGGCGCGATCCCCCCAGCGATGAACAGGCCCCCGCGCGGCAATAGGTGTAGGGCAAAGTTCCCGACTGCAGCCCCGTACAGGCTGATGAAAAGCCGCAGACACTCCACCGCCAGGGGATCCCGTGCTTCCATGGCAGCATTGGCAATTTGGGCTGCCGGGTCAATATGCTTAGCTCCCTTTTCCCAAGCCTCAATTTGGGCCAGCAGCTGTTCTTCTCCTGAGCCCCACTGGCTATCCCGCAAAAATTGATAAATGGCAACGATCCCCTGCCCCGAGACCACCCGCTCGGTGGAGACACGTCCGTGCCGTTTTTGCAAATACCTCAAGAGCTCCCACTCCAGAGGGGTGCGCGGGGAAAAGTCCACGTGACCGCCCTCGCTGGCATGAACTTGGTAACCCCCTTCTCCCCAGGTAAGGTAAGCCTGCCCCAAACCCGTGCCTGCTCCCATCACGCCAATCGGAGCCCGCGGTTGACGCTCACCCACTTGCAAGGTGTCCAGATCCTGGTCGCCGAGGGCAAGCACGCCATACCCTACGGCGCTGAAGTCGTTGATCAAGGCTACGCGCGGGATCCCCAGCTCTGCGGCCAATTGGCTCGACTGCAGATCCCAGGGCAAGTTGGTCACTTTGGCAGTCTGTCCCTCAGACCCTGAGCCCCTTGTTTCCAGAACCGGGCCGGCCACTGCAAAACAGGCGGCAGCAGGCTGTGGATCTCGCCCCAGCTCCCGCCGAGCCTGGGCCAGAAACTCTCCCACCATTGGGGCGAGGTTGGCGTAATCTTGGCTGGTATAGCGGCAGTGGTAAAGGCTGTGCTCGGGATCCTCGGCATTGACAAGGCTGAGGCTGGTTTTGGTGCCCCCGATGTCTCCTGCCAACAACAAGTCCATACAGTTTCCTCCGGCCAGCACCTCCTTCCCACCCTGACATCTCTGGAGAGAGAATGCCAGGCCCCCAAGGCTTCCCCGCTCCTGCTGGGGAGAAGAGGGAAGGGCAAAGAAGGTGCTATGTTAACTGATGTGAAGTTTTTTAATATCGCATTTTGTCTTCTACACCTTTTTTACCCCCTCTCCAAGATGAGCCTCTGCTGTCCTCTGAGCGTTTGGCCGGGCTGGATCCCCGCCCTCTCTCGGCTCAAAGGCGTTTTCGATCCCACCATGCCATTGGGGGAGTGGCAGCTCTGCTCGTGAGTCTGCCCGTTTTTGTGCAAGCGCCCCTGGTGCGATATGCCCCTTGGGTCAGCTTGGTGATGTCTTTGGGCTGGTTGGGCCTTAGTTTGCATCTCTACTCACAGCCCCGTACCCGCCTGTGGGGAGATTTGCTGTACGGCTTTACCCTGACTTGGCTGGCAGGATCCCTGTATTGGGGATGGCTGCGCTTTGAGCCTCTTTGGCACATGCCCATGGAAGCCTTGGGGATCCCGATTGTCTGGTGGGGGACACGGCGACGGTTTGCCCGCATCGGTACCTGGTTTTATCTCGGCTCCCTGTGGGGTACGGCGGTTACAGATCTCTACATTCACTCGGTGGGGCTGCTGCCTGAGTGGCGGCAGGCGATGCAGTTTGACCGGTTGGAGCAGGCGGTTGTCCCTTTTAGGGCGGCCCTCGACAAAATGGCTACCCCCTGGGGCCTGGGTTGGGGCATCGGCTTGGGCCTTCTGTTGCTGGGTGTTGGATTGTGGAGAGTCCAGGGATCCCGCCGCTTGCACCATTGGGCATTTGCGGGAGCAGTGCTGAATACCCTGTTGGTGGATGGGCTATTTGGCTGGGGGGCAGCTCTGCTGCGGTGAGCTGGGATATCCCCAAACTCTGCTTCAGGCAGGAGTAGGAATAGGGCTGGGAGCTCCATCGGACTCCGTCCTGCCAACGTCGGCGGCAGCAGGTGCAGTTGCCGGCAGTGTAGGTTCTGGCCCGGCAGGAGACCACTCCGGTGCCGGTGCGGGCTGAGGCAGAAAGTCGATGACCTCCCAAGTCTTGGAATCCGGTGAGCTGTAGGCCAGCAGCCACCGTTCGGGCACGGTTTTGACGCGGTCGGGCGAGCGTTGTGTAGCAACAGTTTGTGCCTTTTGGTGGGCCAGGGTGAGCTGGAAGGGATCCCCTTTGCGGCGATAGGGGCGGCGGGATCCCGGCGGATGCACGATTAGGGTGTAGGTACCGCTGAGGTGATGGCCTTCCAGGGTTTCTCCTGAGACTAACAGCAAAGGTTCACGGCGATCTTGGCGGATTTTCACATCCTGCAATTCCAGATGTGCCGACAACCGGTCGCTGCCCACTAAGGATCCCACCGGCCCGGACACATGAGCGATCTGATAGGCGAGGGCCTGCTGCACAATCGGTTTTGGCGGCCTGGGGCCACAGCCGGCCAGCAGCCCCACCAGCACAATAGCCACAAGGCTAATCGTGCCCCGCAGAACTGATCCCCTACAACTCCACCCCAGTTTTGGCATCGCTTCCCCTGAGGCCATCAGACGGTAACTAAGGTGGGGTGTTGCTTCAGGTATTCCGTATTCACGCCGGACTCGCGGGTGAGAGCCACCAGGCCGGTACGGGCGATCTCGCGGATGCCAAAGCTGGTCAACATCTTGATGATGGCCACCATTTTGCCGGGATCCCCGGTTACCTCGAGAGTCAAAGACTCCTCTGCCACATCCACAATCCGGGCGCGAAACATTTGGGCCACATCCATGATGGCGGAGCGGGTATCGGGGCTGGCGTTAACTTTGACCAGCATCAGCTCCCGTTCCACGCAGGGAACATGGGTGATATCGGTAACTTTCAGCACGTCGATGAGCTTGTAGAGCTGCTTCGTCATCTGCTCCACATCGTGTTCATCTCCCTGCACCACCATGGTGATGCGAGAGATCCCCGGTCGTTCGGTGGGGCCAACGGTGAGGCTGTCGATGTTAAAGCCGCGACGGGCAAACATCCCCGCAATGCGGGTTAAAACGCCAGGCTGATCCTGCACGAGGGCGCTGAGGGTGTGTTTCACGGCAACTAGAGGATAGAGAAAAAGCTGAGAAAGGTTGGGGAAGCACCTGGGAATAACAATACCCTGAGGAAATTTTACGCCAACTTTGCCGGAATGTTTTTCGCATTGCTCCGGTCGGAGCACAGCTGCAGAGCCGGCGCCCTAGAGAAAGACAGCGCAGCCGTTAACTCTCCAAAGACCCGCGCGTAACCCCCAATTGGCTGTGTAGCTTCAGCTCCTGCCACAGTTGGGATCCGCTGAGTTGACCTTGTAGGAGTTGCTGATAGCGGTGCAGGGTTTGTTGGATCTCGGCGGGGGATTCATGCAAAAATTCGATGCGCAGATAGCGCAGGCCCAAGGCCAATAATTTCGGTACATATTCTGCCCCCGTTTGGGCCTTGCCGTTGTAGAGGGTATTCCGACAGCCGGCATCGGCCTTCAAAATGTGCTCGACATTGGCCCTGTCCCTCAGCTTCACCTCGTGTTTTTCACATGGGCGACCACAATTGGTGTAATCCGTTCCGCTGGATAAAAAGGCGCAAAAGACGCAGTGCTCCATGTGGAACAGGGGCATATGTTGATGAAGGGTAACCTCATACCTATGGGCGGGGCCGGCTTGCAGCAGGGATCCCAGTTGCTCATGGTTGAGGTCATAGGAAGCCGTCAGGCGCTCCAGGTTGTAACGGGTTTTGAGATAGTGGGCCGTGATGGGATTGGCCACATTCAAGGAAAAATCCCCAATGCAGCGCTGCCCGGCAAAGAAACGGAGATGATCGTAATTTCTCACCAAGTAGCCATCGGCCCCAGCGGCCAACACTTGCTTTAGGATCCAGGTTTCTCCCGGCTTGGTGATGCGGGGCGGAGCGACCCACAGTTCCACCTCGGGATGGGCGGCTTTGGTTGTGCGGATCACCTCCCGATAGCGGCGGGGATCCTCAAACTCCAGATAGATCTGCCTAATACCGCTGGCTATCGCCGCCGGCAGTTGCGCCGGATCCCGCACCAACACCACCAACTGCGGGGATCCCCTTGCGGGCTCCTCCTGAGAAGGCACCAGATCTTGCCAGCGAGCTTCGGGATTGAGTTGCCAGCGCGGGGGCTGAGCTCGCAGAGCTTGTAGGCGTTCCACCGCTTGTCGGCGCATCTGGTTGAGCAGGCTCACCGGCAGCATTACCTCCCCCTGCAAGGCATTGTGCAGGGATCCCAACTTGAAGGGAGTGGAGCCCAAACGGCCCAGTTGCTGTCGCAGTTTTTCGGTGGTGAGGGGTTGGCGGTGGGCAGCTTCCAGGGGCAGCGGCGAATCCACCTGCACCGTATGGCCTTGCTCATCCCGCAGGATCAGCGTCAGCGGGGATCCCACTTGGCCGTGAACCTCCATGTGGACGGGCCGCTGAAAGCGGGGGTGATCCCCGGCGTAGCTCTGGCGCAGGCGTTTTTCCAGTTCCGGGTCGCTGGTCTTCCAGAGGCGATCCCCCACCCGCAGACGTTTGAGGTCAATGGCCCCCTCTCCAAAGCTGATCCAGGCCAGCCCCTGCTTCTCTTGCACCCGGTAAACTCGCCCCCCCTGCTCCGGCAACTCCGGCTGCCCCTGGTCAAACACCACGCCGTCCCCAGCTTTGAGGGGTGCCTCCAGCCGGATCCCCACCTGATCCTGTTGGATCCCCACCACTTGCCCCAGGTAAACCCCCCGTTTCTTGCCAAACCGCGCGTGCACCAGCTCCTGGTTGTTGATGCCCCGCAGCCAGCCTGTGTAGAGCCCACGAGAAAAGCTCATCTCCAGCTCGTAGCGTTCCTGTTGCGAGGGCTGCCACGGCTGTCCCACCCCCAGCGCATCCAAGGCCTGCCGATACACCCGCGTTACATTGGCTACATATTCTGGGGATTTCAGCCGGCCCTCAATTTTCAGACAGCGGATCCCCAGCTTCACCAGCTCCGGCAGCACCTCCAGCCCGGCCAAATCTTGAGGGCTGAGCAGATACCGCTTTTCGCCTAAGTCGCGGCGGATCCCGTCTACCACCAGCTCATAGGGCATGCGGCAGGCTTGGGCACATTCCCCCCGATTGGCCGAACGCCCCCCCAGCGCCTCGCTGGTCAGACATTGCCCCGAGTAGGCCACGCACAACGCCCCATGCACAAAGACCTCCAGAGATAGGGAGGATCCCTTCTCTTGCAGATAGGCCTGGATCTGGGCGATTTCCCGCAGCGAACATTCCCGCGCCAGCACCACCACCTCACAGCCCAGCTCAGCGGCAAACTCCGCTCCCACTCCACTGGTGATGGTCATTTGCGTGGAAGCATGGATGGGGAAATCGGGGGAAAGATGCCGGATCAGGCGGGCGATGCCAATATCCTGCACAATCACCGCATCCACCCCCGCCGCAATCATCGAGCGGATGTATCCCTCGGCTTCCGTCAGCTCCCTTGGAAAAACCAGGGTATTTAAAGTAACATAGCCCCGTACCCCCCGCCGGTGCAGCCAGGCCATCAGTTCCGGCAAATCCGCTTCCGTAAAGTTGCGGGCGCGCATCCGGGCGTTGAAGCGCTCCAGCCCAAAGTAAATGGCATCGGCTCCGTTTTCCACTGCCGCCTTGGCACACTCCCAATCCCCCGCCGGGGCCAGCAGCAGGGGCAACTTGGTGGTCAGAGGCGGCGCCTCAAAGTGATCCGTTTCCGCGAAATCTATCCCAGCAGCTTTCATCGGAAGACAGCCCCACAAAGAGAACAAGGGATCCTTTCCCATTCAAAATCAAAAAACCTGAGAGCAGGATCCCCTTGTCTCAGGTCAAGCTGCCTCTGCCGGCGGCCTCTTAACAAAAAACTCGTTCCGTCCGCAAAGGGTCTAGGTGACATACTCCCATCGCTGACCCTACGGGTACAGGGTGGGCTTCTCGCTTCATCGGGGAGCTTTCGCAAGAACCCTCAGCGAGCAGACACGGGATGTCCCACCGCGTAGTCGCACCAGATTCCGGCAAAAGCCGTTTTGTGCAACTGCTCCCATCATACACCATGTGGGGGTATCTGTATCCCGGCACTGACCCTACGTACAGTACGGGGCTTAGCTACCCCCACACCCCCATAAGCTAAGAAGCCACCAGCACATTCAGGATCCCGGTGAGGACGGCGCTGAACAAAGCCAACGTTAGGTAGCGGCCAACAGCCGGGTTGTCACCCAGCAGCCGATCGGAAGCGCTGATGGTGAAAAACAAAGACCAGGCCTGAGTAGCGTTGATGGTCTCAAATTGGTTGAATTCAGCGGTGAAGATCTTAGCCATGACTCAATGCTCCCTACAGCTGTGGGTTCGCACCCCTACCTTAACAAAAGTTAACAGCAGCTGCCACGTTTGCGCGGCTACATCAGGACACCGCCGAACAAGGCTGGAATAGGCAGCGTTTTATGGGAGAGCTGGGTACACAACCCTCGGAGGGATCTGCATCTAGCGTGGATCAGTTGTATGCGACTCCGTATATAGTATTGGGTGATGCGGGATCCCCACCCAAAATAGGGGCTTTGCCCCTCGACAGAGGTCGAGCAGATGTTCTAGCCTTGGCTTCTAGGGTGGCCCAAGAGCGCTCTTCAAGATAGGTGTGCCGGGGTGTTGTCAGCGATGGCCAACCGGGATCCTAAGGCTGAGAGTGTGCCGCATCGCTAGCCTAAGCCCTGTTGAGCGGGTTTAATCTAGGCAGCTTTTGATTTGCCCCAGGCTGTTGGTTAGTACTTAGGAAGCTGACCCCATAGCAACCAGAACAAGGCGCGATGCCGGGAGTTGAGATGAGAATGACGCGTTGTAATGTAGTATCGCCTGTGCGCTCCCTCTGCCGCTGTGCAGCTCAGGTGGGCGGCGTAGCCGGGATCCTGATCGGAACAGCTTGGGGGGGCTTGGCTGTAACTCCCGTTTGGGCTCAGGAGAGTGCTCTACTGGCTCAGGCTGCGGCAGGCCCCATGAGCCGGCAAGAGGTGGCGGAGCGGCTAAATCTGGTGCCTGTTTTTGCCATTGTGTCTCAGAACGGCACCCCCGTTGTCGCCAATGTGGAGCGAGATGGCCGCACCATCCAAGTGGTTTCCTTCTGGCTGGATCAAGCCCAAGCCCAGCAAGTGTTGGAGCAGGTGAAAGCCAGCAACCCCGAGATAGCCAGTCAAGCCCGGGTAGTGCCTCTCTCGCTGGGGTATGCCTACGAAAAATCGGAAGAGGAGCGCGCCAAGAATAGTGACCTGTATTTTGAGGTGGTGCCTCGGGCTTCTGATGTGGAGGCAGCCAAGCAGGTGCTGAAGGAAACCGGACAAGATGTGCCTGCAGAAGCGATTGGTGTGCCTCTGTTCTATGGCCGCTCCGGCGAGGGGCTGCTGACCATCGAGCAGGATGGCCATGAGGTGGTACCCTTCTTCTTCGACCGCAACGATTTGCGGAGGGCCTTGGATCGAGCGGCAGCGCAGAACCCGGATGTGGTTGGGAAAACCCAGATTGAAGTGACCTCGCTGGCCATTGTGGTAGAGCGTATGCTGGCCCCCGACGCACAGGCCGATGTGCAGAAAATTGCCTTTATCCCCTCTCGCTCGGCGCTGGAGTATATCCAATCCCTGGCCCGACCGGCCAATCCTTCTGCAAGTCCCCAGCCTCAGCGTTAACCTAAGCCCCTGATGGGATCCCCGTCTGCTCTGGTGAAGCGGTTAACAGAGTGGCGTGCCCAAGCCCTGAGGGCGGCAAAAGCGGCTGGGATCCCTGCCGAGGAAGTGGAGATTTTGCTCAGGGAACGGCTGGGGTGGGGGCCATTGGAGCGGTTGATGGGTCGCGCTCCGGCTGGGGAGGGGGATCCCCTGGAGGAGGTGCAGGCCCTTTGGCGGCAAAGGGTGGAAGAGCGCATCCCCCTACAGTACCTGTTGGGCAAAGTTGAGTGGGCGGGCTTGAGCTTGCGGGTGACGCCGGCGGTGCTGATCCCACGCCCGGAGACCGAGCTGCTGGTGGAGCAGGCTTCCCTTTGGCTACAGGCCAATCCTCTGCCGCCGGGATCCTGCTTTGCCGACCTGGGCACAGGTAGTGGAGCGATTGCCATTGCGTTGGCCCATCAGCACCCCCAGTTGCGGCTTCTGGCCGTGGATTCCAGCCCAGAGGCCTTGGCTATTGCAGCAGACAATGTGGCAGCCCACCATCTGCAGGAGCGGGTGAAGTTGCTGCTGGGATCCTGGTTTGTGCCCTTGGATCCCTGGCGAGGACGGCTGCGCGGCCTGGTTTCCAACCCTCCCTACATTCCCTCTGCTGAGCTGGCCTCGCTCATGCCAGAGGTGCGACTGCACGAGCCACGACAGGCTCTGGATGGCGGAGAAGATGGCCTAGCCCACTTGCGGCTGTTGATTCAAGCAGCACCGGATTACTTGGCCCCGAACTCCTTTTGGGCGGTGGAAGTGATGCGAGGCCAAGCCCCTTGGGTGGCGGAGCAGTTGCAAGCTAGAGGCTGCTATCGGCAGATCCAAGTTCACCGAGATCTGGCCGGGGTTGAACGGGTGGTCAGCGCCCACTTCGTCGGATAGAAAAGGGTAGGATCCCATAAGATGGGGTATCGCCGGAGCCGGAACTGTCCAAAACTTAAAGCTCCGAGCCCACAGATCTGAGCACGGATGGGATCCCCTGTCCTTCGCCAGGAGCACTTCTTGAGGGAGCCTTCGCCTACAGCCAAACCCGACCCACCCTTACAGCAGGCCGCCCCTGCCGACGGGCAAGGAGCCGTGGATTGGCAGTTTGCTTTTGAACGCTCTGAGGTGATGCGAGCCTTTCAACAAGAGTTGCTCGTCAGCATCGGCCATGAGCTGCGCAATCCCCTCAGCAGCCAGATGGGATCCCTGCAGTTGGTGCTGTCAGATCTGTGTGATTCCCCCGAAGAGGAGCGGGAATACCTGCAAAGTGCCAAAGAGGCGGTAGAGCGCCTGATCAAGCTGCTTGAGGAATACACCCGCCTGGCTCGCCATGACCTGCCCATCCAACCTCTGCGACCGGAACCGACCCGACTACGCCCCCTCCTGCAGGATGTGTACAGCCTAACTCGCCTACAAGCCCAGGATCAGGGCATTCGCTACGAATGGCCGGTTCTACAACCAGCCCCAGCCTCTGAGGTGCCCCTTCTCCCCGATAGCCTCACCGTTTGGGCGGATCCCCACGGCTTGGTACAGGCGCTGCTGGGAGTGTGTCGCTGGGGCATCCGCACCCTACGCTACGGTTCGATGGCTCTGCACCCCTATCCCGCCCCAGAAGGAGAGGGACGACTGTGCCTAGAGTGGAACCTTGAGGGGAGATGCCATGTGCCCATTCAGACAGAGGGCTGTGCCGCCTGGCGGGTAAGCGAGCGGCTCCTGAGAGAAATGGGAGGCCAGCTGGAACTCTGCGAAAGCGGCCCCTACCGAGTTGGCATCAAGGTAACCCTGCGCCTCGCCCATTGAACCCCAGGCCAGAGGGACTTGGGCCTATCGGCTTCTCAAAGCTGGCCAGTTGGCATCTGCCTTCTCGATCAACCCGGGGATGTCGCGCTCCCAGTTGCGCTGTACCCGCTGGTTGGCGTTCAGGTACAGCTTGTCATCGACGATTTTCCAGGCAAAGGGATCCACCGGGTAAAGGTAGTTGTGGGCCACGGCCCAGGCACAAAACCCGCCGTACTGGGGGGCAAAGCGCTCTGGGTCGTTGCGAAACCGCTCCCGATTCTCGGCGCTGGCAAACCTCCAGGTCACCCCTCCCCACTCCCATTCATACTCTGGGGATCCCTTGACCGGCTTGCCGTCGATGAAATAAGCCACCGGGTCATAGCCCCGCAGGGCCAGGCCATCCGTTGCAAAAAAGGGGCCCGGGGATCCCTCCTCGACAGCCCCAACGACCTGTCCTTGGGCTGGGAGAGACAGGAGCCAAGCTGGGTGAGAAGCAACAGCCCCAACCATCAGCAGCAGCGGGATCAAAGCCCAACGATTTTTGACCATCACAACCTCCCAAGTCCTCAATCGAAAATCGAAATGAGCAAGAAAGCCTTACTCTTCCCCTTCAGGTTCCAAAAGACATCTGACAAAAGACATCTGAGGAGATGCTGGCTTCCGGGGACTGGGAACAGTTTGGCCACAGCGAGGAGATTTGCCTGTGATTTGGATCTCGGAGATCTAAAAAAGCTCAACCTTCTCGGCGCAGGGCCAATTCCGCCCGATCCAGTTGCATCAGCACCCGCTCCACCTTTTCGGGGTTGAGAGGTCGACTGGAAGTGCGGTACTGGGAGGCCAGCGTGTTAAACACCGTGCGCAAAGTGGTAAAAGACTGCAGCTTATCGTAGCGATGGCCGTGGTAGCGCCCAGAAAACTCCTGGATGGCTTGCATGGCTTCCGCTCGCGCCTCTTCCGGGTTCATCAGGGGATCCCCTTCGGAAAGGACGGTGCGTAGGGTTTGGATCAAGGTCATGCTGTCTTCGTAATACTTGCCGGTGAGACGGGCAGCCTGAGCAACTGAGCTCGCTGAGCCCAGCAAAAGGGCTACAGACAGGAGCAGGCTGACAAGACGCAGAAAAAAAGTTTTGAGCATGGGGAACCTAATGTAACTTACTTTTAAGCATAAGCCACAGCAACACCGGAAGAGGAGTCACCCAAAAGATGCTGTTCACCCCCTTCAGCGACTTTCTGCAGAAGCTGGGCCAGTACGGATCCCATTGGACAATGCTGGCCCTAATCTTGGGATTTGCCTGTGCTCACAGCGGACTGGCCTACTTGCGACCCTGGGGGGAAAGCCGGCTGGGATCCCGTCTGTACCGCATCTTCTTTGCTCTGGTGAGCCTCAGTTTGGCACCGCTGTTGCTCATCTATTTTTTCAACCACCGCTACGACGGGGTGATTCTCTGGGATCTCCAAGCCGTCCCAGGCATTCGCACCACCGTTGCTCTTTTGTCTGCCCTCTCTTTTTTCTTTTTGTATCCGGCCACCTTCAACTTGCTGGAGATCGCCGCCATTCGCAAGCCGGAGATCCACCTGTTTGAGACCGGGATCATCCGCATCACCCGTCATCCGCAAATGGTGGGCCAGGTGATCTGGTGTGTGGCCCATTCCCTGTGGATTGGCTCCAGCTTTATGGTGGTGACCTCGCTTGGGCTCATTGCCTACCACCTGTTTGCCGTTTGGCATGGGGATCACCGCCTGGAGCGGAAATACGGGCAGGCCTTCCGCGATCTCAAGGCGCGCACCTCCGTGATCCCCGGCTTGGCCATTCTGCAGAAGCGACAGCAACTGCGCCCCCAAGAGTTTTTTCGCTGGGCCTATCTGGGGGTATTCAGCTTTGTATTGATTCTTTATGCTTTCCATCCCCAAATGGTTTCTGCAGCCAGCCAAGTTGCCTGGTAGCATGATCCCAAAGAACTTCTTTAGTTTGGGAGTGATGGCCTTGCAAGTTGCTTTAGATGCTTTTAATCAAGAACTTTTGACAAGTGATGGGTTGGTTTTGGTGGATTTCGGCGCCCCTTGGTGTGGCCTGTGTCGCTTCATTCAGCCGATTACCGACCGTCTCGTAGCCGAGTGGGGAGGGGCGGTCAAAGTACTGCGGGTGAATGTAGACGACAATTTTTGGCTGCCGCGCCGCTATCGGGTGCGCTCTTTGCCAACCCTAATTTTGTTTGAGAAAGGTCAAGAAGTGCAAAGGCTGGAGCACTTCGCCAGCCGCGATGAGGTGCTTCGCCGCTGCGAGCAGTTGTTTCTTGACCACCTGCGCTACCTGGGTTCGGGAGCCTGCTCATCCTCGTTTGAGCCCCAAGCCCCGCCGCCCGGCGTGTAGAGGGTGATTACGTCGCCGGCTTTTAGGGAGCGGCTGATTTTGCCAGGCAAGGGATCCCCGTTGAGGAGGTTGATCCCCACTTGGCCTGGCCCGCCTCCCTGTTCTCCTTGGGGGGCATAGTGGCGCCGCTCGGTGAGCAGGGAGAGGGTGCAATCCTGCAAAGTCTGGATGGAGCGGATTAGCCCCCAGCCGCCCCGCTGTTGGCCATGGCCGCCGGAATCCTGGCGTAGCTCGTAGCGCAGTACCCGCAGGGGATACTCCAGCTCCAGAGCCTCGATGGGGGTGTTGAGGGTATTGCTCATGCCCACATGCACTCCGTCCAAACCCGGTCGTTGCCGGCTGGCCCCCTGACCACCTCCCAGGGTTTCGTAGTAGGTGAAGTGGCGGTTGCCCAGCACACAGTTGTTCATGGTGCCCTGCCCCTGAGCGATGCTCCGCAATCCGGCCACAGGAGCCAGAGCTTTGAACACCACATCGGCAATGCGCTGCGAGGTTTCCACATTGCCCGCCACCACTGCTGCCGGAAACTGGGCATTCACCAAGCAGCCGGGCGGCGCCACGATCTCGATGGGATCCTCCAAGCCGACATTGCTGGGGGCCGTGGGATCCAACAGACAGCGCAGGGCAAACAACACCGCCGAGCGGGTGACGGCCAGGGGCGCGTTCAGGTTTCCCGCCATGGCCGGAGCGGTACCGGTGAAGTCCACCCGCAGCTTCTCGCCCTCTACTTCCACCTGCACCCGGATCTCGATGGGTTCGGGCGGATCCCCGTAGCCCTCCAACCAATCCTCAGCCGTGTAGATCCCATCGGGCAGAGCCTGAATTTGCGCCCGCATCCGCCGGCGGCTGTACTCGATGACCCCTGCGATCAACTGCCAAGCTTCCTCTTCTCCAAAGCGGGCCAGCAACTCCCGAAACCGGCTCATCCCCACTGCGCTGGCCCCCACCTGGGCCTGCAGATCCCCCCGCCGCTGCTCGGCATTGCGCACATTGGCCAGGATTAGGCGCAGCAGATCCTCCTGCCAGTACAACTCTCCTTCTAGAGAGAGCCCAGCCAGCCGTACCGGCGGGATCACCAGCCCCTCTTGCCAAAGTTCTGTGGAGTCGGCGGGCATGGAGCCAGGGCGCATCCCTCCAATATCAGCGTGATGAGCACGGTTCACAGCATAGGCGCAAATCCGGTCGGGATCCCTCCAGCCGGGAATGGCCGCGACCACCGTAACGTCTGGCAGATGGGATCCCCCCTGGTAGGGATCGTTGAGGAGAAACACATCTCCGGGTCGCGGGTTGGCTGCCACCACCGCTCGCACCGCCTGCGAAAGGGCGCCCAAATGCACCGGGATGTGAGCTGCCTGGGCAATGCAAGCCCCTTGCGCGTCAAACAGAGCTGTGGAGCAATCCCGCCGCTCCTTGATGTTGGCCGAATAAGAACCGCGGATGAGGCGGGCTCCCATCTCTTCGGCAATCCCCGCCAGAGCGTTGGCCATGACCTGCAACCGGATGGGATTGGAGACAGGATAGTTGCTATCCATATCCCTCAAAGCCTACGCCCCAGCCAAACGGCCACCCTGCGGATCCCTTGCCAGAACTGCAAACGACGTTGCCAGCGGGCAAGGGTATGGCGATTCTCGCGCAGACGATCCCGCAGACGCAGCAACTCAGCGGGAGTGGGAGCCAAGGCCTGTTGAGCTGCTTCTCGCCAATCGGCCATGGCCTGCTCTGTGACCCCAAGAGCCGAGCGCAGCTTCAAAATGACAGGAATGAGAGCAACCAGGGCCAAAAACAGCAAGCCGTTGAGGCCGCAAACTGCCCAGACAGCCCATCCCGAACTCCAATTGGCATTCACAGAGAGCTCCGGGTAGGGATCCCGACAAGGCTCACTGCTGCTGCAGCATCAAGGGGCGCAACACCCGGCCATCCCCCACCACAACCACCGTTGACAGCACCTGCTCACCACGGCGGAAGGTAATCGGCACCGATTGGCCTACCGGGGTATTTTGGATGATCTGCTGCACATGTTGCACGGAGGTGACCCGCTGCCCATCCACTCCAATCAAAATATCGCCCTGGGCCAGACCGGCTCGTTGAGCAGGACCATCCTGGAGCAAGCCGACCACCTGCACCCCCTGAACTCGAAGTGCGGGGCCGAACAGACGACGGCTGATGGCGCTCTGGGCTTGCTCGCCGTTCACCGTTTCAATGGCAACTCCAATGAAGCCGTTGCCGACAGCATAGGAGGCAGGCGACCACTGAACCCCGAAGCTGTTGGCGTCGCTGCTGACCTGAACCGTGGAGCCGTGGTGGTTGTAAGCTTCACCCCCAACCGAGTCGCAGGGGTAGGCCACAACTGCATCTGCCAGCAAGAAGGAGATGGGCAGGGCTAGGGCAAGCTTGAACAGATGGGTTGGTTTCTGCATGGTTCGACCCTGGAAACGGTGAAGTAGAAATGAGCTTGAATTCGCGAAGCACTTGGGTGGATGCACCAGCCAGGTGTGGGCAGCTTGCACCGCCCCTCCCTCAGTGATAAACCCAAAATCGCCAACTGTCGATAGGCTTGGCCGTGCTTCTGGGCTGGATCCCAAGGTTTTGCCGGCCTTCCTGTAGCAATTCTTCAAGGTCTTGGGATCCCTGGCAGCACTGGGTTGGCTCGGCGGGGCTCACAAACCGGCAAAGCGATCGGTGGCTTCCAGGAGGGCGGTGCGGATTCCGGGCTCGGTGATGGAATGGCCAGCATCGGGGATCATCCGAAACTCTGCTTCTGGCCAAGCCTGATGCAGCTCCCAAGCAGAGATGGGCGGGCACACCACGTCGTAGCGCCCCTGGACGATCACCGCCGGCAGATGCCGCAGCCGTCCCACCCCCCTGAGGAGCTGATCCTCCGGATCCAAAAAACCGCCGTGGACAAAGTAATGGCACTCAATGCGGGCAAAGGCCTCGGCAAACTCTCCCCGACCAAAGCGCTCGATGAGCTCTGGGCTGGGGATCAACTTGCTGGTGCTGGCCTCCCAGACGGACCAGGCGCGAGCTGCCCTCAGCCGTACCTGGGGATCTGGGTCGTTTAGGCGGCGGTGGTAGGCTGCCAGCAGGTCATCCCGCTCTTCGGGAGGGATCGGCTCCAGGTAATGTTCCCAAGCGTCGGGGAAAAAGTAGCCGGCCCCCGACTGGTAAAACCAGCGGAGCTCAAAAGGGCGCAAGAGAAAAATGCCCCGCAAGACAAACCCTAGGCAGGATTGGGGGTGGGTTTGCCCATAGGCCAGGGCAAGGGCACTGCCCCAGCTGCCCCCGAACACAAACCAGCGATCAATGCCCAGATGCTGGCGCAACTTCTCGATATCCGCCACCAGATCCCAGGTGGTGTTCTCCCGCAGCTCGGCATAGGGGCGACTTTTCCCGCAGCCCCGCTGATCGAACAGCACCACCCGCCAGCGGCTGGGATCGAAATACTGCCGGTAGATGGGATCGATCCCGCCTCCAGGCCCCCCGTGCAAAAACACCACCGGCTTGCCTGCCGGGTTGCCGCACTGCTCGTAGTACAGGGTGTGGAGGGAGGAAACCGCCAGAAAGCCTTGATCGTAGGGCTCGATGGGGGGATAGAGATCGCGCAACATAACCGGAAGCTCTGCTGGTCATCACTCTCAGGGTCTGCGCAGGGCAATGGTGGCCTTGGGCGGGATCCCTTCCTGAAAGGTCTCGCCATCCGCGGCCAGGATGACAAATTGCAGCTCCTGACCCGGCTGGGCGCCCAAATTGCTCCAGGGGATGGCCACCTCCAAACAGGCATCCACCACCGCCTTCACTTGATGGCCGATGGCGTGCCAGGTGTGGTACTCCCCTGCCTGCAAGAGCTGGGCTTGCACCTCTGCCGGATGCTGGCCGGTGCCGGGAGGCGGCAGTGACAACTGCAACAGGTGGCGGTAGTGGTAGTTGAGAGGGGCTTCTGCCGGCAACCCCTGCAGGGGAATGGGGCTGTTGACGGTGACGCGGTTGGGATAGAACCACAGCACCAGCAATTGCCTGGGCCGCTGCACCACCGAGTTAAAATCCAGCCGCAGATAGAGGTTGAAGTGATCAAACCCGTACCAGAGGCGGCGAACGGCGCTGTTGCGGTGCATGGTGCCTCGGGCCGCTCCAATCTCCACCCGCCCCGCTTGGCTCCACTCCCGTTCTGCCGGACGACCGTTGATGGCCGGGTGGATAAACCCCTGCGGCAGGCGATCCCCTAGGCCGTCATGATCCTCCAGGGGAAATTGCAGCACGGTCGGCACTGCCTCTCCCAAAGCGGTGTAGAGCGCCTGCAGGTGCTCCCGAAACAACTGGTCGAAAACGGCATCATGGGCGGAAGAGTGGCCTGCCCCAAACCACCAGAACCAATCGGATCCCTCGGCGGCCCAGAGGGCCTCCCAGGCTTGGGGATTGGCGCGGGGATGATCCTGAATCACCTGACGGGCTTGGGCCAGAAGCTCCCAAGCGCGGTTTTTGACGGGATCCCCAATCCAGGTGGTGAAGTCCGCCTCGATCCAGGAGCCACTGTGCAGCTGCTCTGCCGGCAAAAACTCGGTGGGCGGAAACTGATCCAGAAACTCCGAAACGGTCACCAGCCGCAGGGAGGAGTGCTGGCTGAGGCGGGTGTAAAGGTTTTCCAAGAAGGGCCTGCCATCCTGGGGGTAGTACTCCCAGCAGTTTTCCCCATCCAGAGCGATGGTCACCAGCCAGGGCTGCTCCTGGGGCAGGCGGTTGCGGATGCTCTCCAGATGGCCAATGAGATCTTTGGCGGCAGCATCGGCGGGCATGGCGCTGTAGCTGAAGCCGATCAAATCCGAAAGGCGGTGATCCCGAAAGACAATCGCCAAATCCCCCCGCTCGGTTTCCAGGCGGTAGGGGCGGTAGAGCTTCTCCGGCTCCAGAATGTGGCCCTGCCCATCGCGATGAAAAGGCTGGCCCAGGCTCCACCCCAAAACCCCTTCGTCGGAGATGATCCACTCAAAGCCCTGTTTTTGCACAATCGGCACAATGGCAGGGCTTACGGATTGCTCGGAAGGCCACAGGCCCCGCGGATCCCGGCCAAAGCGCTCCCGATAGATCTGCTTAGCCCGCTCCAGTTGGCTGTGGACATCCTGCTCCCAGTGAAAGGGGTAGCGAGGTAAGGGCAACCCTGGGCGGGCCACCCGTGCCGAGCGCTCGCTCACCAACAGGGGCAAGATGGGGTGGGTATAGGGGCTGGTGGTCAGTTCCAGTTGGCCGCTGCTCTGCAGTTTGGCGTGTTGGGGCAAGATGGCGCCGAGGATCTGTTGTTGCTTGGCGTAGATCCGCTGCCGATCCGCCAGGGTAAAACCGGATCCCATCTTAATCCAGCCCTCAATCTCAGGATCCTCCTGAAAGAGGGGATCAAACCAAGACAGGTTGTGCCAGGCCAGCAGATCCCCGAAGTCCTGCGGAGTCCAGTACTGCAGACACCAGTTCACCCCCTGAGATTCCCGTTGGTTGTAGAGCTGCCGATAGCGGGGATAGGGCTCGATCATGGTGGGGTAGTGGCTGTCGAAAAAACGCTCGACCACAAAGCGCAGTTGATCGGGGCCGAGCTTTTCGACAGGGGATAGGGTCAGTTCCAGGTAAGGATCAAAAGCCGAGCCGGCCACATACTCTTCGATCTGTAGAATCAGGGAGGGCACCAGGTTAATCGTTTGGTGCAAGCGGGGATAGCGCTCCAGCAGCAAGACCAAGTCCAGGTAATCTTTGATCCCGTGTAGGCGCACCCAAGGCATGCGATATTTACCCGCCACCGGACTTTTGTAGAGGGGTTGGTGTTGGTGCCAAACCAGGGCGACGTGCAGCGGGTAGGTCATGGGCGGTACCGGATCCAACCATCACCCGGATACTAGCCCATCTGTCTGGCTCGCGATCGTAAGAAACTCTTGAATGTCTGAGCGCTGCCGGTGTCGATGGCGGTGGGGAAAAGCTTGCCATTCGGCAGATTCCTCAGGAGAATGGCGGCAAAAGGAAGAGCTGAGCCATGACTGCCGCTACCCACCTTCTGGAACAGTCGATCGTTGTCTTTTCCCAAAACTATTTGCCCATTAGCCGGGTCAATATCAAGCGGGCAATCGTGCTGCTGCTAACAGGCAAAGCCGAACCGCTCTCGATGATGCATGTGCCGGTGTGGAAGGTGCGCTCCCCCAGCCAGGTCATTGAAGTGCCCGAACATATTCGCCTGACCATCAAGGGCAAAGAGCGCGCTTGGCGCGTGCCCCCTGTGAATCGGCGGGAGGTTTTGCGGCGGGATCACCACACCTGCCAGTATTGTGGCAGCACCCACAATCTGACCTTGGATCATGTCGTGCCCCTCTCCAAAGGGGGATCCCACAGTTGGGACAATGTGGTGACGGCTTGCGAACGCTGCAATCAACGTAAGGGCAACCGCACCCCTGAAGAAGCCAACATGCCCCTGCGCAGCAAACCCCGTGCCCCTCTCCACCCGACGGTGGCTTTTGCGGAGCAGTTCTGGCGCGAACACCAAAGTCGGCAAGAGTGACATCCTCCCGGCGCTCATCCTATGGACAGAGCGCGGGCCACCCTTCCCGTCAGCAGGACGGAGTCCTTACCTCGCGGTCGGGCATTCCTGCCCCACGCCACTTGTCTGGGTCTACAACCCCCGACAGAACAACTGGACAGGCGGTTCCCCTTCCCCAGCCTCCCCCCTAGGCACTGCCAGCTTGCAAAACAAGTCTAATCCACAGGGAACGGTGCATCGGCAGGCAGGATGGACTCCTGCACCCAGGAACCCCTGTCCACCGGACAAGAGCAAGAGGCATCTGGATCAATCCGGTACTTGTAGGTTACCGCCAGCATAAGTAGGCTTTACTACAGATTTCGCTCAGGGGTATGGCGGGGATCCATGTATCCCAGTGCTCACCCTGCGGCTAGAGCATGGGACCTATTGCCCCCGCACCCCCGTTAGTTAAAATTGTTGGTACTAGAACTGTAAGGCACAGCTTCTTCTAGCTTTGTCCAGGTTTGCGGCTGAGCTACAGGTGCTCTGTTGTGGGCAAAGGGAACTTGCGCCTCGGCTGCAGCAAGCAAGATGGGGGTTGGCTTCCTGCTCAGCAGGTTTTGGGAAAGGTTGAAGGTTGTAAGTTGGCTCAGAAGAGGACTGGGTGTTTTGGGGCAGATGAAAAGTAGCTTAGTGCAGCTCGATTATCGAGTTTATAAGTTGGCGCGGCTGTTGAGCGAATATTTGGAGTTGGGGAAATGGGTTGCCCTGTCTGCTGGCTCGCTGGGTGAAGAGCCTTCTGGCAACGAACATCAAGCCTGGCTGCATAAATTTTCAGCTAGAAATCGCAGGAGCCCCGCACTGTACCCGTAGGGTCAGTGTCGGGAGGAATGCGGAAGTTATGATAGAACCATGACCCAAGTCCTG
>NZ_JBSSAG010000032.1:0-32052 GCF_054058395.1 Thermostichus sp. OS-CIW-26
GTGCCGGTGACGGGTTTGTGGATGTCGAGCATTGGGGTAGTGGGGTTGGCGCTGAACCTGCGGGCGTATGACTTTATCAGTCAGGAGGTGCGGGCGGCAGAAGACCCGGAGTTTGAGACGTTTTACACGAAGAACATTTTGCTGAACGAGGGGATTCGGGCGTGGATGGCGCCGCAGGACCAGCCCCATGAGCGCTTTGAGTTCCCTGAAGAAGTCCTCCCCCGCGGCAATGCGCTCTAAAGGAGGCCGTTCTGGTCTCGTCAGGGATCCGCTCCCGGCGAATCTTGAGTAATCAAAAATCAAAAACTAAAGAGTTCAGGGATCCCTCATGGGATCCCTTTTTGTGTTGGGCGCGAGGTGGCTAGGAGGGGATCCCGTCTCGCAGGCGGGCGCGAATGGCTTGCCAGATCTGTTCAACCAACTGGGGCGGGCTAGTTTCTGACCGGATGGGCACCCGCACATCGGCTTGGGCGTAGAACGGCTCTCGCTCTTGCATCAGCTTGTACAGGGCAGCTTGGGGGTCGGGGGTTTGCAGCAGGGGGCGTTGGCCGGGATCCCGCTTGAGCCGCTGCCAAATCAGCTCGGGGGTCGCATCCAGCCAAACGGTGAGGCCATGGTGCAAGTAGCTCCAATTTTTGGGGCGCAACACAATGCCGCCGCCTGTGGCGATCACCAGCCGGGTGTAGCTGCTCAACTGGGCCAACACCTGCGTCTCCAGATCCCGGAAGTAGGCTTCCCCATGCTCGGCGAAGATCTGAGCGATGGAAGAACCCCCCACCTGCTCCACCAGACCATCGGTGTCGAAAAATTGAAAGCGCAACTGGGCTGCCAGCTCCGATCCCACGGTGGATTTGCCGCTGCCCATCATCCCAATGAGATAAACATTTACGCCGCGCAGGCGCTCAACTTCCTCGGGGTGGATCATGGGAAAGGTACCTAGATATAGCCATGCTCGGCCAGAAACTCCAGAGAAACGCTGCTCTCGGGGGGCAGCAAGCCCAGCAATTTTTCCACATACTTGCCCAAAATATCCGCCTCTATGTTGACGGGATCCCCAACTTGGAGCTGAGAAAGGTTGGTCTCGCGGTAGGTTTGGGGGATCACAGCCACCTTGAACCAGCAGCCCCCTTGGCGCACCTCAGCAATGGTCAAGCTCACCCCATTCACCGCCACGCTGCCCTTGGGTACGATGTAACGCCCGATCTCTTCAGGAACCTTGAAGCTCAGCTCCCAGGCGTTGCCAGTGGCGGCTTGATCCCACAGTTGCCCCACCCCATCGATATGGCCGCTGACAAAATGCCCCCCTAACTTGTCTCCTACCCGCAGCGCCGGTTCCAGGTTGACTGTGCGCGGGCCGAGGGATCCCTGGCCCCAAGTCGAGCGCCGCAGGGTTTCCGGCGAAACATCGGCCAAAAATCCATCGGGCAGAATCTCCACCACCGTCAGGCAAAGGCCGTCCACCGCCACGCTATCTCCGTAGGCCAACTGAGGTTGCAACCGGGGACAGGTAACCCGTAGCTGTGAAGAATTGATCAACTGGGCTGTGCCCAAACTTCGAACCAGACCCGTAAACATTGCTTTGGCTCCTTAGGTTTTGCCGGCTGCCTTTTTGGCTTTCTGTTTTTCTCGCTCTTTGGCTCGTTTTTCGGCAGCGATTCGCTCTTGTCGGGCTTTCTCTTTCTCTTCAGCGATCTTTTCTAGATAGTAGTGATAGTTGCCCTGGTAGGCGACCAACTCTCCGTTGCGAATCTCTACAATCTTGTTGGCCACTTTTGAGATAAAGTAGCGGTCGTGAGAAACAAGGATCACCGTGCCATCGTAATGCTGTAAAGCTTCTTCCAGCATCTCTTTGGCCGGGATATCTAAGTGGTTGGTGGGCTCATCCAAAATCAGTAGGTTGGCCGGCTGAAGTAGCATTTTCGCCAACGCCAAGCGGGCTTTTTCTCCCCCGCTCAAAGCCGCTACTTTCTTAAAAACGGCGTCGCCGCTGAACAAAAAGCGACCCAACAGCGTGCGCACTTCTTCGTTTTTCCAGTCGGGCACTTCGTCATGGATGGTGTCCAAGACGGTTTTGCTCAGATCCAAAGCCTCTGCTTGATTTTGCTCGAAGTAGGCAGGGATCACATTGTGTGCTCCCAATTTCACAGATCCCTCGGTAGGTTGCTCTAGGCCGGTGATAAGACGCAGCAGGGTGGATTTTCCTGCCCCATTGGGCCCCAGAAAGGCGACGCGATCCCCACGCTCGATCAACAGCTCCGCACCCAAAAACAAAATCTTATCTCCATAAATGTGCGTCAAATTCTCGATCTTCACCACCTCGCGACCACTGCGGGGAGCAGGGGGAAAGCGAAACTTGAGGGTACGCACGTCGCCAATGGGCGCTTCGACCCGCTCGATCTTTTCCAGTTGTTTTTCGCGGCTTTTGGCCTGAGTGCTGCGGGTGGCACTGGCCCGGAAGCGATCGATGAAGGTTTGTTGCCTTTCAATTTCCTTTTGCTGACGTTCGTAGGCAGCTTGTTGTGCCTCTCGCCGTTCAGCTTTTTGGAGTAGGTATTGAGAATAGTTACCCAAGTATGTCGTAGAAACTCCTCGCTCCGTCTCCACAATTTGGGTGCAAAGCCGATCCAAAAACTCTCGATCATGAGAAACAATCACCATGGGGATCGTCAAGCTCTTGAGGTAGTTTTCCAGCCACTCAATGGTCTCCAAGTCTAGGTGGTTGGTCGGCTCGTCTAGCAACATCAAATCGGGTTTTTGCAGCAGGATTTTCCCCAGGCTGATGCGCATCTGCCAGCCGCCGCTGAAGGCGCTCACCAACCGATCCCCGTCCTCCGGCTCAAACCCCATTTCCGGCAGAATTTTCTCAATACGCGCCTCCAGTTCATAGCCATGTAAACTCTCAAATTGGCGCTGTAGACGATCTAGACGGCGCAAAAGGGTTTCCAACGTGTCCGCGTCCGCCTGCTCCATCTGTTGGGTGATTTGGGCAATTTCTTGGTGAATGCGGTTTTCCTCTTGAAAGACTGTCCAGAACTCTTCTCGCACCGTTCGGGCGGGATCCACTCCAAATTCTTGGGTGAGATAGGCGATGCGCAGGTTGGCGGGGCGGATCACCTCGCCGCTGGTCGGTTCTTCTTGCCCGCAGATAATCTTGAGCTGGGTGGTCTTTCCGGCCCCGTTTACTCCCACTAGGCCGACGCGATCCCCAGGCTTAACTTCCCAGTTCACATCCTTGAGCACCTCACCAGTGGGATAGATTTTGCTAATGTGTTCCAGTCGCAGCATAATGCTCCTTGGGGATCGGGACCAATTGGAGAAGTGTGGCGTTTTCTTTACATTCTTTACTCGATTTTACGTATTCTTGGGATCCCTGTCCATGGATCCTGAGCAATTTCTGCTTGATTTCTCCCTCTCATTGATCTTGCCGGGATCCACGACAGCGTTTAATATTTCTGGTTTGCCTTCAGAAGTGCCTGCTGAACCCTGTTCGATCTTTTTTCATGTCTTCAGGGCTTGTTTGTCGGTACCCTTAGTATGGACTCTTTTGCCAGAAGCCTTGTGAGGCTTCTCTAAGGCTTAAACGACCTCTAATGCCAGCGGGGAAAAGCCAGTTCCTGAGAGAGATTGAAGTAGCCGGTCGTGATGACAATGAGGAAGGTTGATCGGATAAGTTTTCAGTGTATGGGATGCTTACTTCGTCTCTTGTTTCTGAAATCCCCGGCAACCTATTTTTCTCTTTTGGGCATGTCCTAATGAGCTATCAATCCATTGACATTAGCAGTCAGCCCAGACAAGTTATGGTCTCTTGAGTTGACTTCTTATCTAACATAAAACCTTTGTTGATTTTGACAGGAAAGCCAATGGCGACGGGGATCAACTCAGAAGGACACTACGCCTTGGCTTGATCCTCGAGGGAACGGGGGGATCCCTGAAACAGGGCAGGATGACCTGTTCTGCCTCCCTGAACCGACAGAGGATTTTGTCTGTGGGCAGGCGGCTGTTGGGCCAGAAGCCGCTTCACCTCTGCATTAAGCTGACTTTCGTTGAAGGGCTTGGTCAGGTAGGCGGTTGCCCCCGACCATTTGCCGCGGATGCGGGCCAGCAGACCATCGCGAGCGGTAACCATCAGGATGGGAAGGGACTTAAACTCTTCCAAGCTACGTACAATGCGGCAAAGCTCCAGACCATCGATCCCCGGCATGGCGATATCCATCAACAACAGGTGGGGCCGATGCTGAAACAACAAAGGAAGCACCTCGGCGGGGTTGCCCGTTGTAATCACCTGATAGTTGGGCAAATACTGCCGTAGGATTTCCTGCATCACCACGCTGTCGTCCACCGCCAAGATGGTTATCGGGTTGTGGCGCTTGGTCTGCAGCAGCTCTTGGGGTGTTTGTAGGCTGACCAAACCTTTTTTCGCCCAGGAGGCAAAGAGATTGGCCACCTCCAGCCGATCCCGGCACAGCTTCTTGGCGATTGCTTCCAGCGACTGGCCATCTTTGGTGAGGGTGTGGAGCTTCTGTCGTTGCTCATCGGTGATGCGGTAGCGGTTGACCCGTTCCCAATTGACCACCGGCACCGCCAACAGGGTTGGGATCGCCACCTTCAAATCTGCCCAGCGATCGTGGCGCCGGGCGGCTTCTTGCAGCAGCGGCTCCAACTCAAACCCGCCAATGGGGGCCTCTTGGGCGACCTGCTCCTGCACCTCAAAGTAACAGGTGCCTGCCCGTTCGAATAGGTAGCGGTCGAAATCGGTAAGCAGGTTGAGCCACAGGGCATCTTCCAGCTCCCCCGGCTTGAGCAGGCCCAATTGCGTGATAGCCTCCAGCAGCTCAGGTAAGGAATGGTCTTTCATCAAGCGCTCTTGCACCACCGAGATGGCCCGCTGTGGCCATTCCAAGTTGAGGCGAGGAATAAAGCGGGAGAGTCGTTTCAGCAGGATTTGCGTGTTGAGGGGTTGATCGGCAGAAAAAAGCAACCTGCCGTGGTAGTAGGTCAACACCCAGGGTTCCGCACCCTCAGAGGGATCCAGTCCCTTGAGGTGAATGTGCAGATATCCAGTGGTAAACCGCCAACCTTGCTGCCTGAGCAGTGGCGCAAGTTCCTCCGAGCCGAACACAAAACGGGACATGCAGCGTTCTCCGGGCCAACTTCTTCAGGCCAAATGAGCAGCGATTCACCTCAGCCACACGCTCAAACCGTCGAAAGGAGAGCATGACTCTAGTCAATAATAAGCTCAACTATACTGAAAATATGTATAATATGTTCAGTACGGATTACTACCAGTTGATCTTTCTGTTTACTTTTGAGTCTGCCAACATGGTAGCCAAAGCAAAGCAGAAAATTGGTAGTAAGACGACACGGAAACTGCGCTTTGGGTATTCTACTCAAAGCTTTGCGGGATACCGCCATTCTGTTTGGAAACAAACAGAATGCTATCGCTGCATAGTTGAACAGTGATGTTCAGCAGTGTTCAGCGTAAATGTATCAGCTTCAGAGAGCTCACTTATTTTAACAACTGGCTGATCTTAGCTTTCCCGGCCATTCCTTTACAGCAAGGGAATACCGCTTTGCCAACCAGGATATACACCCATGCAATCCCATATGCAGTGCCTTGAAGGATTACCATTGCAAGGCTAGGGTCCGGCTATGGCTCTATCTTTCTAAATTGAGAGCCTGCCGTTGGGCTTGTAGCAATTCTTGGATCCCGGCTTGGGCCATCTCCAACATTTGTAGCAGTTGCGGGCGACTGAAGCAGGCGGCTTCGGCAGTGCCCTGGATCTCGATGAAGGATCCCTGCTCGTTCATAACAATGTTCATGTCCACCTCGGCTTGGCTGTCTTCCTCATAGCACAGATCCACAAGTACCTCTCCCTGCACAATTCCTACTGAAAGGGCCGCCACCTGCTGCCGCAGCGGGGATCCCTGGGCCGGATCCAGCAGCCCCTGTTTGTACAGCCAAGTGATGGCGTCGTGCAGAGCCACATAGCCCCCTGTGATCGCGGCGGTGCGCGTTCCGCCATCGGCCTGCAGCACATCGGCATCGACGGTGATGGTACGGGATCCCAGCTTGCGAAAATCCAAGGCGGCGCGCAGACTGCGCCCGATGAGCCGTTGGATCTCGGCAGTGCGACCCGATAGTTTCAACATCTCCCGCGGCTGTCGTTGTTGCGTGGCTCCGGGCAACATGCGGTACTCAGCCGTCAGCCAGCCTTGGCCGGTGTTCTGCAAAAAAGGGGGAACTTCTTCGGCTACACTGGCGGTGCAAAGGACATGGGTATGGCCGAACTTGACCAACACCGAGCCAGGGGCATAGCGGGTAAAGTGGCGCTCAAAGGAGACTGGGCGCAGTTGAGCAGCGGTGCGATTATCTGGGCGTTGCCAGCTCATGGGCAGTTCAAAGAGGGATCCCTCGCATTGTCAACCATGTCTGCCCAATGCGGCTCAGGACTTGGAATCTTTGCAGAACATGACTGGGGCGACGGCTGCGGACGGAATTGGTCTGGGAAGGCAAGGACGACAAGTGTAGCAACCGCCGCAAATTGGATATTGCCGGGTATGCCACCTCTAGGCAGAAGAAAGTGAAGCACTTGTGAGCAGCAAAACTTCTAGCGGCTGATCTCAACCCTCAGCTGCCCTACTTACCTACTTATTCCCTGCTTGTCCAAGAAAATCTAAAAAAAATGCACCAGCGCACGCTGGCGCAAGAGGGTCAACTTTTACCGGTCAGACATCGACCTAGACAAGGGCAGGGATCCGAGATCCTCCCAAGGCCTCCACCAATGCCCGCACTTGAGCCACCATGGCCACTTCATCCTGGAGCCGGCTGACAGCTTTGCCCACCCCTACACCTGAAGCGCCGGCAGCAATGGCCAAGCGCACTGTTACCGTCGAGAGGCCGGAAGCGCAGATAACCGGTACCGAGACGACACGGCTAATTTCATAGGCGGCGGCCAGGGTGGGGGCAGCCTTCTCGATCAGGCCCAGGGATCCCCCGTGAACCGGCTCGGCACTGGTGCTGCCCTCGGTTTGGATGAGATCGGCTCCCAGATCCTCCAGTTTCTCGGCCAATTCTGCCTGTTGATTCAGAGGCAGAGTGTGGGGAACGGTTACCGACAAGAGCGTGCGGGGCAGAAGAGAGCGGGTTCGGCGGGTAAGGTCTAGGACTTCCGCTGCGGAGAAGATGCGGCCTGAAGGGTAGAAGCTGTCGTAATTGCCGATCTCGGCCATGTCTGCTCCTGCCTGTACGGCTGCGGCCAACTGCTGCGGCTCCACCGCCGACACACAGATGGGCAGATCGATCTGGGCGCGTACCCGCTGCACCAATTCGGGGCTGGCAGCGATATCCACCCAAGTGGCCCCTCCCTGTTGGGCGGCGCGGGTGATGCTCAGAACCGACTGCAGGTCGAAGTTTTGTAGACCGCTGATGATCTTGAGGGCCCGACGTTGGGCCAGAGCGTCGAAAAGAGCAGCGTGAGAGGCAGTGGTCATAGGCTCGTCAGCTTGTGGAAAGGCAGTCTAAGAGGAGTGAAAACAAATGGCTGCTAAAACTGGGCTTGGGGAAGCCTTTGCTCAGTCTAGAGGGTTTGCCTCAATCCCACAAGGGTCCCTCTTTACCCCATCATCCCAGTCCTTTTGGCTCACCACAATTCTTCAATAGATTCAATAGAATAGGGATCCCTTCTTGCAAGCCATCATGTATCGCTCTCCCTTCCCCTTCCTGGGCCTGCCTGAGCCGGATCCGGAGATGGCCCAAGCAATTCTCCTGCCCGTCCCCTACGAGGCCACCACCTCCTATGGCAAAGGCACCGCCAAAGGCCCTCAGGCGCTGTTGCAGGCTTCTGCCTATGTGGAGATCTACGACGAGGTACGGGATCGCCAGCCAGCTCTTCACCCCGACTTCTCGGAAGAGATCTCCCGCTACTGGACGGCCCCCCCGGTGGAGTTGGAAGGTCTGGGATCTTCCGCCCAGGAGCTGGCTATGGCCGAAATCCAGCGTCGCGCTGCCGAGTGGGTGAGACCGGGGCGGTTCCTGCTTTCCATCGGTGGGGAGCACTCCATCACCGGGCCGCTGATTGCTGCCCACCTGCCCCATTATCCGGAGCTGCACGTCCTGCAAATCGATGCCCACTGCGACCTGAGAGATAGCTACGAGGGATCCCGCTATTCCCATGCTTCTGCCATGGCCCGCGTGGTGGAGCAAGTGGGCAGCCGCCTCACCCAAGTGGGGATCCGCTCCATCTGCGCCGAAGACCGCCAGGCCATTCGCGAGCGCCGTCTGCACACCTTTTTTGCCCACAGCCTGCACGCCAAGCCAGCCCAGGAGTGGATCCCAGAGGTGATTGCCACCTTGGGCCCCCAGGTTTACCTGACGGTGGATGTGGATGGGCTGGATCCCGCTGTGGTGCCGGCCACCGGTACCCCCGAACCTGGCGGCTTGGGCTGGTGGGAGACGGTGGAGCTGATTCGGGCACTAGGACAGCAACGGCAAATCATCGGCGCCGATGTGGTCGAGCTGTCGGTCACGGGAGAACGGGAAACCGATCGCCGCAGCGCCTTCACGGTCGCCAAACTGGCCTATCAGATCTTGGCTGCGGCCTTGGGTTAAGCTCAAGAAGAGCTTGGCCGGCCATCCCCGGGGCACCTGTTCGAGTTCTTTAGGTTTTTGGGTAACACACCTGTGAAATCGGCCCACCCCCGTCGTCCTGCTTTTGAACTTCCCGCTTTGTCCTGGATTCCCTTGGTGGGTGGGGCATTGCTGCTGATCCTCTTGGCCACCTTGCTGCAGTGCTTGGTGGTGGTGCCTGCCGGCACACGGGCCGTGGTGTTCAACTCCCTGACGGGGCTGAAGCCGCAGCCGCTGGGAGAAGGGCTGCACCTCCTGCTGCCGCTGGTGGAAACGCCTATCTTCTACGACGTGCGCACCCAAACCTACACCATGGCCTCCCAACGCTCCGAAAACCAGGGGGATGATGCGTTGAAAGTGCTCAGCGCCGACGGCCAGCAGATCTCCCTCGATGTCTCGGTGCGCTTTCGCTTGGATCCCGACCAAGTGGCCCACCTGCACCAGACCATTGGCCCTTCCTACGTGGACAAAGTGATTCGCCCAGAGGTGCGGACGGTGGTGCGCAATGAACTGGCTTTGCACCGCGCCATCGCCGTTTTCTCGGAAGAACGCGAGCAGATCCAGGAAAATGTGGAGCGGCAGCTCTCCAGCATTTTTGCTGAGAATGACCTGATCTTGCAAAACGTGCTGCTGCGCAATGTCCGCTTCTCCGACCAATTCCAAACGGCCATCGAGCAAAAGCAAATTGCCGAGCAAGAGAAAGAGCGGGAACGCTTCCTCGTGGAAAAAGCAGAGCTGGAAAAACAACGATTGGTGATCCTGGCAGAAGGAGAAGCCCAAGCCATTCGCCTCCAGGGGGAAGCCCTGAAGCAAAACCCAGAAGTGGTGCAGTTGGACTACGCGCGCAAACTGGCGCCCGGCACCCGCGTGATCATCTCCCGGCCGGATCCCTGGCAGCGGTAGCGGACAGCCCGTTGGCTCTGGGTTCTGCAAAAATCTATCCCAGAGCATTGTTGCCAATTGGAACGAGAATGGGGATAGAGATCCCCGGCCTGCTGACCTGACGATGCCCCTTGACGAGCAGCTCATCCACAGCCGCATTCAGGCCATCCGAGCCCAGATCCCAGACCATGTGGAGATCATGGCAGTGAGCAAAGGCTACAGTGCCGACCACATCCGCGCCGCCTATCGGGCTGGGATCCGCCACTTTGGGGAGAGTCGAGTGCAAGAGGCCGCCGTCAAACAAGGGCAACTGCAAGATCTGACCGATATCGTCTGGCACTTGATCGGGCATCTGCAGACCAACAAAGTCAAACCGGCCCTCAAGCAATTTGCCTGGATCGACAGCGTCGATAGCTTGCGCCTGGCCAAGCTGATCAACCAAAAGGCTTGGGAGCTGCACCTCACCCCCAAGCTTTGCCTGCAGGTTAAATTGGCTCCGGATCCCAATAAGTTCGGCTGGCCCATCCCCGATCTGTTGCAGAGCCTCCCCGAACTGAACCAACTGCTGCAGGTGCAAATTGTGGGCCTGATGACCATTTTGCCTTTGGGCTTGAGCTCAGAGGCGGCCCTAGAGCTGTTTCGCAAGCTGGCCGAACTGGCCGATTACATCCAGCGCAGTGGCTATGAACATCTGCAGGTGCACACCCTCTCCATGGGCATGTCCGACGATTACCTCCTGGCGGTGGCAGCAGGCTCTAACTTGATCCGACTGGGGCGCGCTTTGTTTGCCGACGCCGAGCAGGAATAGATGTGACCTCTGTGAAGCCGTTAAATTGTGATTAAATTTTGTGTAAAGCCGCGAACTCCGGAGTCGCCCTGCGGGGTACCTTCGGGGCGAGAGTTTGGCTTGGCTCGATCAAAAGCGGGGGGATCCCGCCCAGGATTTGCCCTATTGGGGAAATTTTGGGGAAATTTGTAATCATTTGCGTTACTTCCGTTAACGTGGGCTCAATCCAGACGGGGAGCAGAGTTCAATCCTGCCAAACAACGGCTTGGCAAGTGAGATGACATCTTCACTTCTTCTGGGTAAACTCTAGTCGTCGAATCAATGGGGTTTTGTTAACCTGCGTTAGCCCCCACTCGCTTCGGCAGCTTTCTGAGCAAACCCTGTCTCAGCCTATTGAAAGACTTTGACCGAGAATAAAAGGACGCCCCCTAGCTTGAGTGAGCCACTCAGGATCCAATCAAGAGCCTGAATCCTACGCTCGCCGTAAACCCATGACCTGTAGTGAGGATGTGCATATGAATGTCAATGGAATCTGGAGCAGGGTAAGAGATTTTGTGGGTCTGAATGATCCCGTGGACGGCCTGGAGGAGTACTCTGAAATGGAAGGGCAGGATGATTACCAACTGCTCTACGAGGGACGCCGTTCCCAACCGGCTGCTCCCCCCGAAGAGGAGGAAGTGAGTACCCTTCCGCGAGGGCGGCGGCAACGGGGAGTGGAAGCGGGGGAGGGCTCTGCCGGTCGAGAAGAGTCGCGGGGCCATCGGCGCAGTCAGCATCGGGATCGCTCAGCAGGGGGCAGTATGGGGAGCAACGTGATTGGATTACCGGGCGTAAACCCACCCACCAGTGAAGTGGTGGTGATGGAGCCGCGCAGCTTCGATGAGATGGCTCAGGTTATCCAGTACCTACGGGAGCGCAAGACGGTGATCATGAACTTGACCCTAATGGATCCCGCTGAGGCGCAGCGCTCTGTGGATTTCGTTGCCGGCGGCACCTACGCCATCGATGGCCACCAAGAGCGCATCGGAGAGAACATTTTTTTGTTCACCCCCAGCACGGTGATGGTTTCCACCCCCAGTAGCCAAGTGGTGCAGCCGCTGCAGCGCCCTTTGCAAAGCCCTACCCCCCTCTGGCCCAGCACCTATGAGCATCTGCAGGCAGTAGGTCAGCACTAGTTGCTATGGAGCGGCCACTGCTAAGTGTTATCGGGGGTGGAGCCATGGGATCCGCCCTGCTGCGGCGTTGGGTAGCTGTGGGAGTTTATCCCGCAGCGCAGGTGGCCTTGCGGGAGCCTGATCTGGATAAGGCTGTGGCCCTGCAGCAGGAGCTGGGTATCCGATTGTTGGCGGATCCATCCCAGGCGGGAGAGTCTGAGATTTTGTTTCTGGCCGTTAAACCGCAGCTCTTCCCGACAGTGGTGGCTGAGATGGGCCGGCTGTCCGCCACAGAGCTGGTGATCTCGATTATGGCCGGGATCCCCTTGCAGCAGTTGCAGCAGGCTTTTCCCAAACAAAAGGTGGTGCGCACGATGCCCAACACGCCGGCGCTGGTGGGGGCGGGCATAACGGCCATCAGCTACGGGCCAGGGGTGACGCCTATGCAGGTGGAGCAGGTGGAGAAGCTGTTTCGCGCGGTGGGCGAGGTGGTGACGGTGGCCGAAAGCCAGATGGATGCGGTGACGGCACTTTCGGGTTCCGGGCCGGGGTATCTGGCGGTGATTCTGGAAGGGCTGATCGACGGAGGGGTACAGGTGGGGCTGCCGCGTCCCATTGCTACCCAGTTGGCCCTGCAGACCTTGGCGGGTACTGCTGCCCTCTTGCAGCAAGAAAATCTGCACCCTGCCGTTCTCAAAGACCGGGTCACCAGTCCAGGGGGGACGACCATTGCCGGGATCCAAGCCTTGGAGCAGGCGGGGGTGCGGGGAGCCCTGATGCAGGCAGTGCGAGCGGCCTACGAGCGCTCTTGCCAGTTACAGGGATCCTAGCGGGCCAGCAGCCCTTGCCAGAGGGGACGGGTGATCCAATTCCATCCCACCTTGAGCTGGTGTTCCAGTGTGGGCAGGCGCACCAAATAGGCAGTTCGCCGCGCCAAATAGCCCAGGGGGCCGGTCAGTGTGAGGCCGCCAAGGGCAGAAAGCACCGCCGTATCCACCCCCAGGCTGAGCATTTCCCCCAAGGAAAAGTAGCGAAAGGGCAAGAGAGGCCGCTCCTGGGTGAGCAAAGCCCACAGGTTCCAGGCGCAATAACCGGCCTGTTGAAAAGCCGCTTGGGCTGTGGCCGGCACCGGCTTGCCCTCTGCATCCACCACCGCTGCTGCATCTCCCAAGGCAAAGATCTCTGGGAAGGTGGGGGTTTGTAGGGTGGACAAAACCTGTAGCCGTCCCCGCTCCGTTTTGGGCAGATCCAAATTGGCAATCACCGCTGCCGGTCGGGTTCCGACAGTCCACAGCACAGCATCCACAAGATCTGTGGCGATCTCCTGGGTCTCCAGCCGTTGCAGCTGCAGATGGAAGGGAGGGGCGCCGTTCTCGCCAAGGGCCTCGATGCCCAAGACCTTGGTTTGCAACTCCACCTGCACCCGCCGTTGGGCCAGCGCCTCTTGGGCCGCCTCCCGGCTGGAGAGAGCAAAGCCGGACAAGATTTGGGATCCCAACTCGATGAGGCGGATCCGTCCCCGCCAGCCCAGCCGATCTGCCAATTTGCAGGCCAATTCCACGCCACTAGCCCCTGCTCCTGCAATGGCCAGAGCCACAGGCTGAGCCGGATCCCGGTCTTCCAACGCCTTCAGGTGGGCGCGCAGCCGCTGAGCATCTGCCAGGGTGCGAAAGGGAAAAGCAAACTCCGCCGCTCCCGGAACGCTCTCCAGAGGGGTTTCTCCCCCCAGCGCCAGCACCAGCGCGTCGTACTCCAAGCTTTGCCCATCTTCCAGCTCCACGCGGCGGGCTTGAGGGTCAATGGCCCGGACGGATCCCCGGCGAAACTGCACCGATCCCGGGGGCAGCAGATCTTGAAAACGGGGGGCCACCTCCCAGTCTTCCATTTCTCCGGTGAGCAGCTCATAAAGCAGGGGGGCAAAGACGAACCGCTCCTGCCGATCGACCAAGGTGATCTGGGGTGGTTCTGGCCAGGGTTGCCGGCTCAGTTCCAAAGCTGTGTACAACCCGCCAAAGCCGCCCCCAAGAATGCAAATGCGATTCATGCTCGGATGGTTCACGTGACGTTATCAGACGTTATCAAAGTTGCGCGAAAGGCCCCGACTTAACAATCACACCCTGCTGATGCAGAAGGGGCAACGAGGGATGGCCCACCTTGGGCTTGAATTGATTTAAACTTTCCCGGCTAGACTTCTCCAGCGTAGTCTTTGTTGCCCCAGCTTTGCCAAGCCGGCACTTCTGACAGGGAAGCCCGTCGCTCGTCCAGCCAAGTTTGGAGAATTACCGCCGCCGACTGCTGATCGATTAAGCCCTTCTGGGCTTTGGCCGGGATCCCCGCCTCGCGCAGATCCCACTCCGCCTGCGCGGTGCTCAGGTATTCATTGACGGTAACAATGGGAAGATCCACGGCCACCTGCAAAGCGCGCACGAACCGCTGGACTTTGCGGGCCTGGGATCCCACCGACCCATCCGCCAGAAGGGGGATCCCCACCACCACCACGGTGGCCTGGCGGCGGCGGATCCACTCCTGCACTTGGGCAATATCCTCTGAGAGGGAACGGCGCTGGATCACCCCCAGGCCAGTAGCCAGCAGCCCCAGCCGGTCGGAGCCGGCCACGCCAATGCGGCGGTTGCCTACATCCAGCCCCAGCGCTGAAAGGGGATCCCTTGTGGCAGAATAGTTCAGGCTTATCGACATCCTTGCTGATCTTTATGGCTGCCTGGCCCCCTTTGGGGCTTGCAGTTTCCGTTCCCCTATCCTCTCTCAATGACCCTGTTTGGAGCAACACTCGATGACCAGCGCTACCCTGTCTCTCCCGAAGCATGAAGTGAAAGATCTGAACCTCGCCCCCCTGGGCAAGCAACGGATCCAGTGGGCGGCGCGGGAGATGCCGGTGCTGGCCCAGATCCGGGAGCGCTTTGCCCAAGAAAAGCCCTTTGCCGGGCTGCGCTTGGTGGCCTGCTGCCACATTACGACCGAAACGGCCAACCTGGCCCTGGCTCTACAAGCAGGGGGGGCGGATAGCGTTCTCATTGCCAGCAATCCCCTTTCCACCCAAGACGATGTGGCCGCCAGCCTGGTGGCGGACCATGGCATTTCGGTGTTTGCCCTCAAAGGAGAAGATGTGGCCACCTACCGCCGCCATGTCCAGATTGCCCTAGATCACCGCCCCAACCTGATTATCGACGATGGCGGAGATGTGACGGCGGAGCTGGTGCAGCACCGTCAGGAGCAACTGTCGGAGCTCATCGGCACCACGGAAGAGACCACCACTGGCCTGGTGCGCCTTAGGGCCATGCTCAAGGCGGGGGTGCTCAGCTTCCCGGTGATGACCGTCAACGACGCCGAGACCAAACACCTGTTCGACAACCGCTACGGCACCGGCCAATCCACCCTGGACGGGATCCTGCGCTGTACCAACATCCTTCTGGCCGGGAAGACGGTGGTGGTGGCTGGCTACGGCTGGTGCGCCAAGGGAGTGGCCATGCGGGCCCGCGGCATGGGATCCCAGGTGATTGTCACGGAAGTCAACCCGGTGCGGGCTCTGGAGGCGGTGATGGACGGCTTCCGGGTGATGCCGATGGAAGAAGCCGCTGCTCTGGGGGACATCTTCATCACCGTCACCGGCAACAAGCACGTGATTCGCGGCGAGCACTTCGACCGCATGAAGGATGGGGCGATGGTCTGCAACGCCGGCCACTTTGACATTGAAATCGACCTGGTGGCGCTGCAGGAGCGGTCGGTCTCCCGACAGACGGTGCGCCCCTTTGTGGAAGAATACCGTCTGCAGTCGGGCAAGTCAGTGGTGGTGCTGGGGGAAGGCCGCCTGATTAACTTGGCTGCTGCCGAAGGGCACCCCGCCAGCGTCATGGACATGAGCTTTGCCAACCAGGCCCTGGCCTGCGAATACCTGGTGAAAAACCGGGGCCGCTTGGCCCCAGGGCTTCACCCCATTCCTCTCGAGGTGGACGAGGCCATCGCCCGCCTCAAGCTCAAGGCCATGGGGATCCAAATCGACAGCCTCACTCCAGAGCAGATCGAGTACGGCAACACGTGGACTGCCGGGACTTAAGTGGGTTTTGGGAATTCAATCGGGAGCTGAGTCTGGGATCCCAAGCAGCAGGGCTAGCGTGCTCCCCCCAACCTCGAGCCAGGAGGGGATTCCTAGATTCTGTGAACCTGCGACCAAACGCGGGTGGGCAGACCCCAGACGTAGATGAAGCCTTCTGCCGTTTTGTGGTCGAACTGGTCTCCTGCGCCGTAGGTGGCCAGCTCGGGGTTGTAGAGGGAATAAGGGGAGCGACGGCCCACACAGACTGCCTGGCCCTTGTGCAACCGCATCCGCACGACACCGGTGACGCTTTTCTGGGTGGCGCGGATAAAGGCGTCCAGAGCCTCCCGCAGCGGCGAGTACCAAAGGCCGTTGTAGATCAACTGGCTGTAGGTGGTCTCGATGCCGTACTTGTAATGGATGACATCGCGGGTGAGGGTGAGGCTCTCCAGCTCGCGGTGGGCTTGGATCAAGACGGTTAAAGCGGGGCACTCGTAGATCTCCCGCGACTTGATCCCCACCAGGCGGTTTTCAATCATGTCGATGCGGCCCACCCCATGCAGGCCAGCTAAGGAGTTGAGCTGCTCGAAGAGGGCTTTGGGACTGAGGCGCTGTCCATCCACCCCGACAGGGATCCCTTGCTCGAACTCAATCTCCACGTAGGCGGGCTCGTCGGGTGTCTGGGAAATAGGCCGGGTGAGGGCATACACTTCCTCCGGCGGCTCCCGGTCGGCATCTTCTAGGATGCCGGCTTCAGCGCTGCGGCCCAAAATGTTGAGGTCGATGCTGTAGGGGCTGGACTTCTGCACGGGCATGGGGATCCCGTAGCGCTCCCCATAGGCAATGGTCTCCTCGCGGGTCATCCCCCACTCGCGGGCAGGGGCCAACACTTTGAGCTGGGGATTTAAAGCAGCAATAGCCAGATCAAAGCGCACCTGGTCGTTGCCTTTGCCGGTGCAGCCGTGGGCCACCGCATCGGCGCCCACCTCTTCCGCCACTTCCACCAGCAGCTTGGCAATCAGGGGTCGGGCCAGGGCCGTGGAAAGGGGGTAGCGCTGCTCGTAGAGGGCGTTGGCCTGGATGGCCGGGAAGGCATAGTCGGTAATGAGGGCCTGGACAGCCTCCCGCACCAGAGATTGCTCTGCCCCCGCCCTGAGGGCTTTGGCCTGAATGGCCTCCAGCTCCGCCCCCTGCCCCAAGTCGACTGCCAGGGCCACCACCGATTCCACCCCCCACTCGTGCTTGAGATAGGGAATGCAGACGGAAGTATCCACCCCGCCTGAATAGGCCAATACCACCTTCTTTGCCCGTCCCATGGGATCCCGCCGTTGCCGTTAAAAAGTTGCTAGCCCATTATGCCCTGTGGCAGGGATCCTGGCTGGCCTCAATGTCGGTTTCCTCAGCTATTCTCAAGGGGATTTCTCCTGCCGGGGAAAGGCCGGGGGTGTGAGTGAGCATGGCTGGCAAAAAGACGGCTGCGGCGTGCCGGGGATCTGAGCCCAAGCGAACTGTGGGGCTGGGGATCCTGTCGCTGCTGAGCTTTGTGGCCGGGATGGGGTTTGCCGCCCTCTCCCAGCCAGAGGTGGGATCCCCTGTTGCCGTCTCCGAGCCGGAGGTGCCCCGTTTTACCGCCCACGGTTGGCCCTTGTTGGATCCCTTGCCGCAGCCGGACGAGATTTGGGAGTGCGAGCTGGTGGTGGTGGGCGGATCCCTGGGAGGGGTGGCAGCGGCAGGCCATGCCATGCGAGGGGGGGTGCAGACCTGTCTCATCGAGCTCACCCCTTGGCTGGGGGGTCAGATTACCTCCCAGGGGGTATCGGCCATTGATGAATCGCTGCCGATGCGGCAGCGGGGCAATTTTTCCCGCCACTGGCTGGAGTTCAAGGCCTTGATCGAAAGCCAGCCGGTGCATCTGCCGGCCTGGACAGGGATCCCGCCGGGAACCCGCGTATCCGAGATCAACAGCTGCTGGGTGGGAGGGCTGTGTTTTCCGCCCCAGGCCGGGCTGCAGGCGGTGGAAACCTGGCTGCAACAGGCAGCTCAAAATGCCCCCAACAGCCGCTGGGCTACCCAAACGGCTTTTAAGGGGGCCACCTTCAGCGCCGATGGATCCCGGATTGAAAGCATTTATGCTGTGCAGCGGCAGCCGCGGGATCCCAACTTTGTGCCACCGGGACGGCTGTGGCGGGAGCTGGTGAGCTGGTATGGCTGGCAGGAGACGGAAGTTTTTGCCAAACGGGTGTTGAGGCTGCAGGCACCACCGGGCCGCAACCTGTTTGTTATCGATGCCACCGATACCGGCGAGCTGGTGGGCTGGGCCGGGATCCCCTATCGGCTGGGTTCGGAAGGGCGAGACGTGACCGGAGAGCCCAATGCCGCCCCCGCCAGCAACCCGGAGTGCACTCAAGCCTTTGCCTTTCCCTTCGTGCTGGCCATCCACGACGATGGCGGTCGCTCCCGCGCCGAGCTGGCCCAACTGCAGCCGGGCTATTCCCGCGCCGAACACCGCCGCGAGTTCGACATGGAGGGTTTCCCCACCTTCAGCGGCCAGAGCTTTTTCAATTACCGCCGCATCGTCAGCAAGGGCCGCCGGGATCCCTTCTACAGCACGCCTGTTCCAGGCGACCTGACGCTGGTGAACTGGAACCGCGGCAACGACTGGGGGATCATGAACCCGCCCCTGATCCTGACGGAAGAGCGGCTAGTGGCCTCAGGGCAGCGCCACAACTGGCTGGGGGGCCTGGATGTCTCGGCCATCAAAGATGGAGAAAACCACGCCCTGCTGTTTGCCGAGTGGCTGATGGAAACTCAATCCCGCTCTGGCTATCCCCTCTCCTTGGTGTTTGCCGAAGAGTCCTTGCTGGGCACTCGCTCTGGCCTTAGCCTCTACCCCTACATCCGCGAAGGTCGGCGCATCCTGGGGCGAGCTGCCTACGGCCAAGCAGAGTTCCTGATGTTGGAGCAGGATATTCGCGTCGGCACCGCCGGGGGGCGGGACTTCAGACCTACCGTGGTGGGGGTTACCCACTACGCCATCGATATCCACGGCTGTCGCTACCGCAACTGGGAGCCCTCTCTTTCGGCCAGCTCCGCGCCAGTCAACGAGTTTTCCGTCCGTCCCATTCTCATTCCCTTGGAAGCCCTGATCCCGCAGAAGGTGGATAACCTGCTCATCGGCGGCAAAGGGATCGCCGTCAGCCACATTGTCAACGCCGCCACCCGCGTGCATTACGGTGAATGGACCATCGGCTCGGCAGCAGGCCTGACCGTGGCTTGGCTGCGCAGTCAAGCTCCCGGCCTGATCCCAGCTCAGATCGTACCGCAAGGCAAAATAGCCGATTTACAGCGCTACCTGATCTCCCATGGGCAAAGACTGCAATGGTGAACCCAGAGGACACCGTCTCAGCGCGAACGACAGATCCCCACCCAATCGACCCAATTTTTCCGATATCGGGGCCCTAGCCCTCAGAGGGAAGTGAATCGGGATCCCTGCCTGCGCGGGCATCTTCGCTACTTTTGCCGTAGCGCTGCTGCCGCCACCACACCAACAGGGGGCTGGCGATAAAAATGCTGGAATACACCCCCAAAGTAAAGCCAATGAGCAGGGCAATGGCAAACCCCTTCAAGGTAGCTCCCCCGAAAATGGCGATGGCAACTAGGGGCAGCATCGTCGTCAGGGTGGTATTCAAGGAGCGGGCAAAGGTCTGGTTCAGAGATAGGTTTACCACCTCGGCCAGGCTGACCTTGCGGCTCACCAGACGCAGATTCTCGCGGATGCGGTCGTAGATGACCACGGTGTCGTTGACGGAAAAGCCGATGATGGTCAGCAGCGCCACCACAAACAGGCTGTCCGCCTCCATACCCACCGTCAGGCCCAAAAGGGCAAATAGCCCTATCGTCAACACTACATCGTGCAGCAGCGCCACAATGGCAAACACCGCGTAATCCCACTGGAAGCGCAGGGCCAGGTACAGCACGATGAGCCCGAAAGAGATGAGCACCGCCACGATGCCGGAACGCAAGAGCAAACGCCCCACCGTCGGGCCAACCGTCTCGACCAGGTTGCGCTGGAAGGGGGCAACCTCCTGCCGCAGGGTGGCTTCCACGGCCAGCCGCTCTTGCTCAGTCAAGGGGGGCATGCGGATCAGGGCTTCCTGGCCCGTTTGGGTGTCCAGCTGGATGATGCTGGTGCCCAGGTTGTGTTCCTGCAGCGCCCGTCGCAGCTCCTCGGTGGTGACAGGCCGCTCAAAGCTCAGATCCAGCAAGGTGCCGCCGGAAAAATCCAACCCCAGCCGCAGGGGAGTTCCCAGAGAAGCCAGGGAAAAGGCCATGCTGACCAGCCCCACCAGCAGCACCGCCAAGGACAAGCTGAACCACAGCTTGCTCCGTCCAACAATGTCGAAGCGATAGTCGAGCAACCGAGAGGCGGGATCTACGGGGGATAGCTCTTGAGCCGTCATGATTGGGCCGCCTCCATCCGAACGCCGTAAAACTCAGGTTTGCGCAAGCTGGGGATCCCCATTGCCGCCAAGAGCAGGCTACGGGTGCAGGTGATGGCCGTAAAGAAGCTCACCAGAATGCCAATGCCCAGGGTTACCGCAAACCCTTTCACCAGTCCCATCCCCAGCCAGAAAAGCACGCCACAGACCAAAAGGGTAGTCACATTGCTGTCCAGGATGCTGCTGAAGGCGCGGTTAAACCCTTCCGAGATGGACTTGTAGATGGATTTGCCGGCCCGCAACTCTTCTTTGATGCGCTCGAAGATCAGCACATTGGCATCCACCGCCATGCCGATGCTGAGGATAAAGCCGGCGATCCCCGGCAGAGTCATGGTGACCCCCAGCAGTTGGAACAGAGCAAAGGTGCAGAGGGCGTAGATGAGCAGAGCGATGTCGGCAATCAGCCCTGGCAGGCGATAGTAGGCCACCATAAAGACGAAAACCAGCACCAGGCCCCCGATCCCGGCATAGAGGCTGCGGCGCACGCTCACTTCCCCCAAAGTGGCCCCGACGGTGCGATTTTCGATCACCTGAATGGGAACCGGCAGCGCCCCTGCCTTGAGCTTGACCGCCAGATCGGTAGCCGTCTCCACCGTAAAGTTGCCTGTGATCACCGCCGTCCCGCCGGTAATGCCGGTGCGGGCAAACTCCGGCCCCACGATCGGGGCACTGATCAGCACGTCGTCCAGAAAAATGCCCAATGGACGTTCTGTTCCGGCCAGATCTCGGGTGAGCTGAGTAAATTTTTCTGCCCCCTCCGGCTTGAACTCCAGCAGCACCTCCCAACTCTGGGATCCGCGGCGAGGGGCTTGGGGATAGGCATTGCGCAGCAGATCCCCGGTGAGGCCGACCCGCTCAAACAGAGTATCCGGATCCTCCCCCGCGGTTATCTCTCCCCGCTCGTTGCGGGGCAGCGCGCTGACAGGAACCAAGCCCTTGCGAAACTCCAGTTGGGCTGTATCTCCAAGGAGAGCAATGGCCCGATCCGGATCCGCCACCCCCGGCAACTGCACGAACAGGCGGTCTTGGCCGCTGATCTGCACCAGAGGCTCAGCCACCCCCAGCCCGTTGATCCGCTGCTGGATGACGGCCTCTACCCCCTGCATCACTTCGGGGGTGATTTCAGGCACCTCCTCGGTGGGCACAGCTTGTAGCGTGAGCTGGGTTCCTCCCTTGAGGTCGAGGCCAAGGCGAACCTCCCGGCTGAAGCCCAAGTAAACGAGGGCAACCACCACGGCCAAGATGAAGATCAGCCCTCGCAAAAAGGAGAGCCGACTGAGCCACGAAGCTGAGGATCTAGCCATACTGCTGAGAAGGTGAGGAACACGGTCGCACTCGATCTGAGGCTCTTAGGATTTTGGCACTTTGTAAACTACCCGACCCTACACCGCCTTAGCAGTGTAGCGCGGGCTTTCAGTAGCCCTAAGCCTGTTCTGCTCTACCAGAGAACAAAACAAGCCCGAACCTCTAGGCTGGTTTACGACAGCCCCCAAGAGCGCAATCACATTCGCACCATTCAAATCCGCATCCCCTTCCCATCCACAGTGTCCACACTTAAACTTCTTTCCACTGCGGTAGGATTGCGCAGGGTCGGGATGAATGTGCAAACACCGGTGGCAGGTCTGCGACGTGTAGGCAGGCGGCACCAGAATCAAAGCAACCCCTGCACGCAGAGCCTTGTACTCCAAAAATTGACGGAGTTGATAAAACGCCCAACTGTTGGCCCTGCGCCGTTCGGCTTTGCTGCGTGGCTGTTGATTGACCCTTTCCCGGATCCCTGTCAAGTCTTCCAGAGCAAGAGCGCTATTTGTCGCCTTTGCCCTAGAGACAATAGCTTTGGAGATGCGATGATTGACCCACGTTTTTGCTACGCAACGCTGACGCGACTGAAAGCGTCTTTCCTTGCCAGACAGCCGTTGCAACAGTTCTCTGCATCTGCGCCGCGAACTGCGGGTGCCCTTACTGGCTTTGCGTTGAAGTACCGCCCTCAACCGCGAGTGATGGTCTCGGACTTTGTTCAACTGCTGTCCATTCCAGTTATCTCCTTCCGATGTATGAGCAATATCCGTCCTTCCCAAATCCACGCCCAGCACTCTATCCGTGCCTTGCGGTGGGCACGGTTCCGTTTCCACACAGATCTGAATGGAGTAGGAACCGTCTTTGCGCTTGACCAGAGTGGCGGATTTGGGGTTGGAGCCTGCAAACTGTTCTCTCTGGTAACGGCCAATCGCCAGCTCAAAGCGCTCTCGACCCCCAACCGTGGTCAGCGACACCGTCCAGTCTTTCTCGCGAAACGAAAAGATACGTGCATCGTAGGTAGCGAAGCCCCCTTTGAACGCTTTGACGGGGCGGTTTTTCTGTTGGGCAACTTTACGGGCGCCGGCCAGCCGTCTGCAGACCTGCTGGTCGCGTAAGCGGGACGTAGTCCTTGCCAAGTTACTGGACAAGCCGAACCGGGCCCGGATTTGGCGGTAGCACAGAGATTGAAGTTTAACGGCGTTAACTACCTTCTCTGGTGTGTTTTGGTTGACCCAGTTCAAGGCTTGGCCGAAAGCAGCCAAGGTCGCGTCCAATTTGGCGGCTTGCGACTGGGACACCTTGAGCTTGCAGGAGACGGTCAGGACTTGGGTCATGGTTCTATCGTAACTTCCGCATTCCTCCCGACCCTCGTCCTACGGACAGAGGGCGGGGCTCCTGCGCCAGTAAGCTGGACTTTCTGATCCTATCGCAGACGGGATCCCAGCGGAAAACGGCAGAGCCGGTGGCGCTGCCCCGACAAAATGGCCCCTGGGATCCACCGCAAAGGCAACCCCCAGCTCGATGAAGACGGGTACTGGGCTATCCCTTTGGGCAGAGCGGATGAAGTTCAAAGCCGTTATTGTTGGAAAGATTATTCAAAGACTCCCCCTGGTTTGCGCCAGCCCTGGGTTAGGCTATTGCCATCCCGGGGGAGCAAGAAACACCGCTGCTCTGCCCCGAAGTCCGCGAGTTGAGTGAAGGAAGGTTGAGGTGAATGGGAGACTGACCTGCCATTTCCCTGTGCTGCTATTGGCCCTGCCTCTGTGGGGATCCCCGACCTGGGCCGGAGAGTATTTCACCGAGGAAGTCACCAGCCCCAGCCTGGAGATCGTTCATGGCTGGCGGCAGGAGGTGTACGGCATTGGGGTTACCATCACCAACACCAGCCTCGGCTCCTTTCGGGTGCCCTTGGAAATTGATATGGAGGATCGGACTAGCTGTGAGCGGGCCGACTTGGTGCTGACCAACAATCGCATCATGCCGATGGGATCCTTCCAAGATTGCATTCTCAACATCTTTCCCTACCTGGATAAGTTCATCAACCAAGAAGTCGCCAGCATCCGAGTCACCCTAAAAGGGCCAGCTCCCCTCCTGGAAATTCCGGTAGAGGAGTCGGATCGACTGATTTTGGCCCAGGTGGCCAACCAATCGCGGGAAGCCTTTGTTTTCTTTCAGCAGGAGTTGGCCCGTGTTTTGGAGCTGCTGAGGCAGTCGGATCCCAAGCAAAGCGAGACGGCCCCACAGCCTGGCACCCCAGTTCCGACCGCCACCCCAGCCGAGTCTGCCGCTAGCCCAGGAGATTTTGTAATCGTGGGATCCATTCGGGAAGAACGAGTGGGGGCCGGTAGCCGCCTAAGCGTGGAAGCGATCAACCGCAGCACCCGCACGGTTCTCAACGCCCGTGCTCGTTTCACCTTCTATCGGGGAGAAGAAGTTGTCGATACGCGAGTGGCAGCGTTTGAGCCCAGCGACGTGCCCCCCGGACAAAGGGCCTCCGCCAGTGTGCTGAAAACCGAGGCCAATTGGGATCGCGTCACGGTGACCTTCCAGTGGCAGTAGGGTTACTTCAGGGAGCCAAAGCGTTGCCGCGAATCAGGCTGCCCAGGGTTTTGACCGTGATCTTGAACTGCACCCAAGGGCTCATGGGCACTACCGTCTTGTAGAGGTAGCTGTCAAAGGTCATCCTCTGCACGTCCCGGTCGGCGCACATCTCCACAAAGGCTTCGCGAGTGGCATTGGAACGGTAGAACACCCGCTGCAGGATGTCCAAGACCTTGTAGGTCAGGCCGTACTGGCGATCCCAGCGCTTGAGATACAGTTTTAGATCCTCCTCTGTGGGAATGCGCTTGCCGCCGTTGGAGGTCTCGACAAGGGTCTCGGCACACATGCGGCCTGACTTGGCGGCAAAATAGATCCCTTCGCCGCTGGATTTGGTTACGTATCCCGCCGCATCTCCCACCAAAGCAGCACGGCCCACCACGCGGCGCGGGCGGGGATGCTCTGGGATCGGATGGGCTTCCACCTTGATCACCTGGCCGCCGCGGATACGCTCGGCAGCACGGGCGCGGATCCCAGCTTGCAACTTTTGGATGTGGGCTTGGTTTGCCCTCATGGTGCCGGTGCCCACGGCTACATGGTTGGACTTGGGAAACACCCAGGCATAAAAGTCTGGAGAAACATCGTCCCCCACATACATTTCTGCCCGCTCTGCGTAGTAGGCCATTTTGTCGTCCGGGAGCCGGATGCGCTCCTGAAAGGCCAGCGCATAGTTGTAGTCGCCAGCACCAATGGCTTCTGCCACCTTGGAGTGAAACCCATCCGCCCCGATCACCACATCCACAGCCAAAGAACGCGGCACCCCTTGCCTCGATCCGTCAGAGAAATCGTTGTAGTGCAGGATGTAGGGATCCCGGCCATTTTGGGGGATCTCCAGATGCATTACCTTGCCGTTGATCAGCTCCGCCCCTTTTTGGTGGGCACGATTGCGCAAGAAGGCATCCAAGATCTCGCGGCGGCACATGCCGATGTACTCGTTTTCTTTTTCAAGGGCGATATCCACCTCATAGTTGGAAGGGGAGATCATCTTCATCTTGCGCACTTTGCGGTCGATGATCCCCTCGGGGAGGTCGAACTCGGAGACCATACAGAGGGGAATGGCGCCCCCGCAGGGCTTGGCGTTGTCCAGCTTCCGCTCAAACAAAAAGGTCTCAATTCCAGCTTGGGCCAGAACTTCGGCAGCAGAGGCTCCGGCTGGGCCGCCCCCCACAACAGCAACTCTCAGACTCAAGGTGCTCTCCTCGATGCAAGTGCAACTGGCTCATCAGACAGCAGGCATCCTACCACAGCTCCTCAGAAGCATTGCGGACCTTGACGAAGTGTTGCAGAGTGGAGGGCTCGCGCTCGCTGTGTTTCTACAAAAGGCCCCGCCGCATTTGATCCCAGAGGTTGAGATAGGACTCGGCTTCGGCTGAGCTCAGGGGGCGCCAGATCTCCGAGCGTTGCCAAGTGGAGATTTGCAAGTCGGCTCTGCGTTGCAGGCGTGGGGCAAGTTGAGCCAAATCCAGCGGCAAAACCGAAGGGATCCCGCTCAGATTGACCAAGCGGGGGGCAAATTCAGGATTCAAGACAAAATCAAGCCAGTCAGCCAACAGGGATCCGGAATCGGTCTGGGTTGATTCTGTGTGGGCATTGTCTTCGTGGGCATGGTCTTCGACGTGGGGTCGCACCCAGGCATCCCACCAGATGGCGGATCCGGAGGCCGGGATCACCACTGCCAGCTCAGGGTAGTTGGCTTGGGTGGCGTAGAGATCCTGCGACCAGCCCACGGCCACCCAGCTATCGGCCAAGCGCAAGATGGGCAGGTAGTCGGAAGAGGTGTAAGTTAAAACCTGACGGTGCAGGGATCCCAGCTCTTGCCGTAATTCCACATCCTCAGGGTTGAGGGGATCGTTGTAGGAGCGGCCCATTTTCTTTAGGGTTAGCCCAATCACCTCCCGCGGATGATCCGGCAGAGTCAGTTTGCCGGCCAGCTCAGGCCGCCACAGATCCGCCCAGTCCCGAATGGGCTCCCTCACCCGATCCCGGCGGTAGGCAATGGCCGTTACCCCCCAGCGCCAGGGCACACCCCAAATCTGCCCCTCCCGGAGTGCCGCAGCTTGCCAACGGGGATCCAGATTCTGCCATCGTTCTCCCAGCAGGCTTTCCGGTAGCGGATCCAGCCAACCGGCAGCAATGGCCCGATCCAATCCGTCGGCCCCCAACAAACTCAAAGCCGCCACCGGCAGCCGCCGCCGGAACCATCCCCCCGGATCCCACCAGGCCGGATCAGCCGGCTGAACACTTTGCCGGAGATAGGCCAACAACTGATCCCGACTATCCAACAGTTGCAGCCGAAAGCGGGCCTGGGTGCGGCGGCGAAACTCGTTGAGCAAACTGGCAGGGATCCCTTGCTTAAGCGCCACGATAAGAGGCAAGTGCGCATCCGGCCCCCCACATCCTGCTGCCACCAGCTCCAGCAGGATCCCCTGTAGAAGCTCACGTCGGCTCAGCCGTATCTCGCCCACGACAGTACCGCTCCACCAGAATGAGAGCCACCAGATCATCGTAAGCCTTGGCGGGCACCCGCATCCCCTTGGGCAACAGCCGCTCCCATCCCTGCGGTGGGTGAAAATCCCAGTAGCGCTGACGGGCCTCTTGGGAGCTGTGCCGCTCATCCACCAGGACAATCTGCTGCGGGGGGAGGATCGATTCCAGTTGAGACTTCCAGGCTTGGGCCGTCGTCTGATTGCCCAGGATCACTTGCTCCGCCTGAAACTGTTGCCGGAGCGTTTGTAGTCTAGACAGCGCTGCCGCGGAAGGGACCACCTCCCGGTGTAAAACCTTCAGCTCCATTGGCGCAAGCGCCTGCACCTGCACCACAGCTATGCCGCACTTGTCGCGCCCTGGGTCGAAACCGATCAGCACTCGTTCGCTCTTCAGCCTTGCCGAATGGAGTGAATCCGTCATCCCTCAGGACGCCCCGCCTGCTGAGCCCCAGAAGAGCCGGGTTGACCGGAAGCTTCTGCCATCAGAAAACTCACCCGCAATGGCCCCGCTGTGTAGATGTCGGTGTCGGCAACTAGCTTCACATCCAGAGGGGTGGTGCTCTGGCGGAGATGCTGCACAACCTCCAGAAACTTGACCTGGGAGAACTCCCCCACAGTGCCGGTGATGGGATCCGAGAGAAGCCCCTCCTCTTGCGAGCGCTGATTGGCCTGGTTCAGCAGCCCCAGCAGTTGCTGTTGGATCTGATTTTCGCTCAAACCCGGTTGAATCACCCCGTGGGCCAGCACGGATCCCTTGGCGAAAATCCGCTGGTTGGGGTAAATCTGCACGAGCACAGGCACAGGCTCCCCCTTGAGCCGGTTGGTGAGAGAGAGAATGCGCACCGCCCAGCTACCGGGCTCTTGCAACTTCTCCAAGGCTTGATCGGCATCCTCGCGGCGGATCAAGATCGCGTTTTCCAGAGGGGGCATGGGCTGGGATCCAAGGGCAAGGGCCCGCTGTTCCGCCTGGGCCAAAAGGTGCTCAAACTGCCGCCGGATCGCCTCTGGTTTTGCCCCTCTTGGAGCCTCCACAACCCCCGTTGCCAAGACTTCCCCCGCCAAGATGGCCAGTTCCCCCCGCCGCAGCCGCACCGCCAATTGGTTGAGCTGCTCGATCTCCTGCTCAAGCTGGTTTTTCTGGTTCTCCAGTTGGGTTAAGGCCGCCTGCACCACATCCAGGGAGCGCTCCAGCTGATCCCGATCCAGTTGCAGGGCTTGTTTTTGCGACTCCAAGGTGGCGATCACCTGGCGGGCCGACTCCACCTCTGCCTTCACTGCCTCCAACTCGGCCTGGGCTCGATCCAAACTGGGCTGCACCTTGGCCAGTTGCTCGTTGGCTGCCGCCAGCTTGGCCTCCGCCTCCTGCCGCTCCTGCAGCGCCACCGCCAGTTGATCGCGCACTTCGCTCAGGCGGGTTTGGGCTGCCGACTGCTGGCTGCGAAATTGATCCAGATCCATCTTGAGGTGGTCTCGCTCAACCCTGAGAGCGGCATTTTCCGCTTCCAAGAGGGCTTTTTGGCGGTTGAGGGCCCGCAGCTCTTGCTCCGCCTGGGCAATTTGGTTGGTGTAGCTGAACAGGGCCTCCGACAGAGAGCGGTTGAGGAGCAGCAGTGTGCCCAAAGTCAGGGCGGAGATGCTCACGCCGGTCACCACGGCCACCAGAATGGCGGTATGGCGGGGGCGCAGGTTAAACCAGGTAAGGCGCTTTTTGCCAATGCGGTAGCCCACCCGATCCCCAACAACGGCAATCAGGCCACTGACAACCAACATGTAGAGGATCAGCAGTACGCCTTGCATATTCGCGGATCCCTGCCATGGAAATCTTAGCAAGGTTGCCCTGAGGATTTTGCAAGTTGCTGGGAGATAGATTTCGGCGCTGTTTTGTAGGGATTTTTGGGGGTTCTAATCCGCGTAGAGGAGCCGCTCCACCGCCGCCACAATATCTGCAGGTTGCACGATGGTGGCCGCCTCCAGCGTGCCGTTGTAGGGGGTGGGAATGTCCTGCGAAGCCAAACGCATCACCGGCGCATCCAGCTCATCGAACAGTTCTTCCATGATGCGAGCTGTCAGTTCCGCCCCAATGCCACCCGATTTCATGTCTTCCTCAACAATGATCACCCGATGGGTTTTGCGCACCGAAGCGGCAATGGTTCCCATATCTAAAGGTTTCAGCGAGATTAAATCGATCACCTCAGGGTCGATCTCCTGCTGCACCAAAGTGTCCACGGCCTTGAGCACGTGGTAGCGCATGCGGGAGTAGGTGAGCAGGGTAACATCGGAGCCGGATCGGACGATTTCGGCTTTGTCCAGAGGCAAAAGGTATTCCTCTTCTGGCAGATCTTCTTTCAAGTTGTACAGGAGCACATGCTCGAAAAAGAGAACGGGGTTGTCGTCGCGGATGGCGGACTTGAGCAAGCCCTTGGCATTATAGGGAGTTGAACAGGCCACGATCTTAAGCCCGGGCACCGCTTGGAAGTAGGCCTCTAGCCGCTGCGAGTGTTCTGCTCCCAACTGACGACCCACCCCGCCCGGCCCGCGGATGACCATCGGGATCTTGAAATTGCCCCCGGAAGTGTAGCGCAGCATACCGGCATTGTTGGCAATTTGGTTGAAGGCCAGCAGCAGAAAGCCCATGTTCATCCCTTCCACCACCGGGCGCAAGCCGGTCATGGCTGCCCCGATGGCCAGGCCGGTGAAGCTGTTCTCGCAAATGGGGGTATCCAGCAGGCGCATCTCCCCGTACTTGCGATACAGGTCTTTGGTGACTTTGTAGGAGCCACCGTAATGGCCGACATCTTCTCCCAAAACAAATACGTTGGGATCCCGGGCCATTTCTTCGTCGAGGGCAGCACGCAAGGCGTTGTAAAGGAATGTCTCGGCCATAGAGGTTCAATATCGCTAAACCCTCATTAAACCATTTTGCCGGCATGGATCCCCTTGCAGCTGACTTGATAGGCTGAGCTCAGAATTCTTGCTCAAAGGGATGGCGACCTTCCCCACAGCTTTCCTCAGCACTCTCTTTCCCCTGGAACATGGGGATCGTCCGTCTTCTCAAGATAAAGACACCATGAGCATTCCACGGCCCAAACTGGCGCTGACCTTGGGGGATCCCGCGGGAATTGGGCCGGAAATTGTGCTCAAGGCGCTGGCGGATCCTGAGGTGCAGTCTTGCGCCCACATCACGGTTGTAGGGGATCGGCAGGTTCTAGAAGCCACCTATCGCCTGCTGAGAGATCGGTCGCCGGCTCCATTGGCCCATCCGGCAGGGATCCCGATGCTGGAATGCGACACAGGCTTTCGGTTACAGCCTGGCTGTATTGGTCAAGGGGATGCTGACAGTGGTGGGGTCAGTTTTGTTTACCTGAAAACGGCAGTCGAACAGACGCTGCGGGGCGAGTTTCAGGGGATCGTGACAGCACCCATCGCCAAATATCTCTGGCATCAAGCTGGCTACCGGTTCCCTGGCCAAACGGAAGTTTTGGCCCAACTGAGTGGGTCTGAACGCTACGGGATGCTGTTTGTCGCCCGTTCCCCCCACAGTGGCTGGCAGATGCGGGTTTTGCTGGCCACCACCCATATTCCCCTCGGCCAGGTGCCCACCGTGCTGACTCCAGAGCGGGTGCGGACAGCGCTGGATTTGCTGGTGGGATCCCTGCGCCACACCTTTGGGATCCCGGATCCTGTGATTGCAGTGGCCGGCCTGAATCCCCATGCCGGCGAACAGGGGCAACTGGGATCGGAGGAAAAAGAATGGCTGACCGAGCTGCTGCGCACCTATGCCCACGCCCAAATTTGGGGGCCGCTTCCCCCCGACACCCTGTGGCTGGCTCCCGCGCAAGCCTGGCATGGCCAGGGATCCCCAACTGTGGCAGATGCCTACTTGGCTCTCTATCATGATCAAGGTTTGATCCCGGTGAAGATGCTGGCTTTTGACCGGGCAGTCAACCTGACAATTGGGTTGCCTTTTGTTCGCACCTCTCCCGATCATGGCACTGCCTTCGACATTGCCGGCCAAGGGGTGGCCCGATGCGAGAGCCTCAAGCAGGCGATCCTGCTGGCGGCAGAACTGCTGGGCAAAAACCCCCAATCCCCTGAGGGAAATGCCGTCTGTACCCGACAATCTGAGGCCGTTTCTCGTTTCCAGGGGGTGGCTTGATGGAAGTTGCCGGTGCTACCTCAACCGGAATGCTCTACCGTCGCTTTGGGCGCACCCAACAGCTGGTCTCGGTTTTTTCTCTGGGCAGCATGCGCTTGGTCAATGTGCCCAGGGATCAAGCTCAGGCAACCGTTGAGGCAGCCCTAGCCGCAGGGATCAACCACATCGAAACGGCTCAGGCTTATGGCCATGCCGAGGTGCTCTTGGGCGAGATTTTGCAAACCCTGCCCTTTTCACGCCATCAGTTGATTCTGACCAGCAAACTCACTCCCACAGATGGGTTGCGAGAGCGGCTTCAGGGATCCCTGCGCCGTCTGCGGGTGGATTACTTGGATCAATTTGCCTTTCATGGCATCAACTTGCCGGAACATCTGGAGTGGGTGCTGCAGAAAGGGTTGCCGATTCTCCAGCAGCTCCAGCAGGAAGGCTGGGTGCGCCACATTGGGTTTTCCACCCATGGATCCCTGGAGTTAATTTTGCAGGCCATCCAGACAGGATGCTTTGACTTTGTTAATTTGCACTATCACTTTTTCCAACAGCGCAATGCACCGGCCCTAGAAGCGGCTGCCCAGCAAGATATGGGCGTGTTCATCATTTCTCCTGCCGATAAAGGGGGAATGCTCTATCGCCCGCCCCAACACCTGCAGGAGTGCTGTGCACCTTTCAGCCCCTTGGAGTTTGCCTATCGTTTTTTGCTGGCGGATCCCCGTGTTCACACCCTCAGCCTGGGCATCACTCATCCTGAGGAGCTACAGGTGGCCTTGTCGGCTTTACAGGATCCCGACCGTTGGTGGGTGGATGGCCCTCAGATTCAGGAGCGGTTGCGCCAAGCCGAGCAGGAACGCTTGGGATCCAGCCGCTGCACCCAGTGCTACGCCTGCCTGCCCTGCCCAGAAGGGATCCACATTCCCGAAGTGCTGCGTTTGCGCAACTTGGCCATTGCCCACGAGATGACGGAGTTTGCCCAGTACCGCTACAACATGTTCGGCCAAGCTGGGCATTGGTTTCCGGGGTCACCTGCCGACCGCTGTACCGAATGCGGTGACTGCTTGCCCCGCTGCCCAGAACATCTGCCTATCCCGGAGTTGCTGGCCGAAGCCCACCAGTTGCTGCATCGCTCTCCAATCCGGCGGCTCTGGGAATAACCATTCCACCTATCCTATTTGGCTGAGCTTAACTCCACTTATAATCGGATGGAGTTTATCGATTGCATCACAAGGCGAGGCATCGGAGTGAATAGTCAGAGCCAAGACCGCTTAGACCGGGTGGAACAACTGCTGGCTTGGACGGCTGAACAGACTGCTGCCAACGGCCGAGAAATCCGGGAGCTCTGCCAATCCATCCAGGAGCTGCGTCAGTCCATCCAAGAAAGCCGCGCCCAGTCTGCCGAGGAGAACGCCGCCCGTCTGCGGGAAATCGAGGAGCTGCGTCAGTCCATCCAAGAAAGCCGCGCCCAGTCTGCCGAGGAGAACGCCGCCCGTCTGCGGGAAATCGAGGAGCTGCGTCAGTCCATC
>NZ_JBSSAG010000033.1:0-32009 GCF_054058395.1 Thermostichus sp. OS-CIW-26
AGGACTTGGGTCATGGTTCTATCATAACTTCCGCATTCCTCCCGACACTGACCCTACGGGTACAGTGCGGGGCTCCTGCGATTTCTAGCTGAAATGAAATCTATTTGTAAGCTAACTGTTTGAGACTAAAAATTAGGTAGGGATCCCGCTACGGCCTGCTTCAGTTTCCCGGTAGGATGGCTAGGGTTTGGGAGAAGAGCTAGAGCGTACCTGTAGTCTAGGGTGTTGTGGTGGACAAAGGGGCAGACTTTAGCAGGGCTTAAGCACTTGTCTTTTTTTGAGGGCACTTGTCTTTTTTTGAGGAGTGGGATCCCGATGGCAACAAGTAGCAGCATGGTGAATCGTGGCGTGTTGGCTGCAGTGCTGGCCGGGGTAGGACTCAGCCTATGGGGGGCTTGGCGTTGGCTGTGGGATCCCTGGGGCTGGGCTCAGGTAGTGGCCGGGTTACTGCTGAGTTTGGGCAGCTTGCTCTACTGGCTCAAGACCCGCCCCGCCGATCACCTGGTGGTGGAGCCCCAAGGCTGGCGCATCAGCCGCCACACCCCCGAGCACTGGGTCATTCAAGCGGAGTTTGTGGCTCGCAACCTCAACCCCCTTTTGGAAGTCACCTTGGCCCAGGTGGAGCCGCGACTGCATTTGCTCAGCGCCGGATCCCTAGAAGGCATTCACACCCGCCTACGCCTGCGCTCTCGCCATCCGGATCTTCCCCCCCGCCAAGACAACTACTGGCAGGCCTACATCATCACCCCCCAGAACCAGACTGGCCTAGAGGTTGAGATCGAGCTGAAGGGGAAAGGGCTAGCGGATCTGCGCTCGGCCTGGCTCCAGCTGGACTACATTCAGTACGGGCGGCAGCGGCGCACCCTCAAGACCAGCCACCTCATCCTGCCGTTGCAAGAGGTGGATCCCTTGCCAGAGCTGAACTGGCAGAAGCAGGGATCCCTCCTTTGGGCCCCTGTTCCCACCCATCTGCTGACCCCCAGCGATGACTTGGCCGAGGTGCTACGGCGGTATGTAGGCCCTCACATCCAGCCCGGCGATATGGTGGCCATCTCGGAAAGCGCCGTGGCTATTGTCCAGGGCAACTTCCGCCATCCCCTGCAGGTGCAGCCCGGCTGGCTGGCCCGCACCCTGTGCTACTTCTTCCCCTCCAAGACCAGTCTTTCAAGCTGCTACGGGATGCAGACTTTGATCGACTGCTCCGGGGCCTGGCGGGTGGTGTGGGCTTTTGTGGTGGGATCCCTGGCCAAACTGCTGGGGATCCCGGGGGTCTTTTATGCCCTGGCGGGGGAGCAGGCCGATCTCATCGACGACGTTACTGGCACCCTGCCTCCCTATGACCAGTTCATCGTGCTGGGGCCGCGGGATCCGGCCAAGTTGGTGGGGGATCTGCATCGGCAGACGGGCTACGAAGTGGCCATCGTGGATGCCAACGATCTGGGGCAGGTCAAGATCCTGGCAGCCAGCCCCGGCGTAGAGCGGGAGCTGGTGGAGCAAGCCCTGGGCAAGAACCCCGCCGGCAATGCCGCTGAACAAACCCCCCTTGTGCTGATCAGGAAGATGACACCTGACTGAGGCTCTGCTGGGATCCGAGGGCTTGCATCGCCTGGTGAGTGGAGAGGAAGAAGCGCTCAGCGCCCACTTTCTCCACAAACCCAGCCTTTTGGAGGCGATCCATTACCGGCCCCTTCACCTCGGCCATGGCAAAGCCCACCCCTGCCTGCTGCAAACGTTCCACCAACTGGGTCAGCACTTCCAAAGCGCTGCCGTCGATGAAGTTGATGGCGCTGGCAACGAGCAGCACCTGCTCCACTGTGGGTCGCGCCGCCACCTCTCGCAGCAGATACTCCTGCAAGTAGGCTGCGTTGGCAAAAAACAGGCTCTCGTCCACCCGCACTGCCAAGATACGGGGATCGGTAATCACCTCATGGCGCTGCACGTTGCGGTAGTGCTCCGTACCGGGCACCTGACCCACGATGGCAATGTGAGGACGGCTAGCCCGCCAAAGAAAGAGCAGGATGGAGACTAACACCCCTATTCCGATCCCTTGCTCCACTCCGATCCCCAGCACACTGGCAAAGGTTACCAACCAAACCAGGGCATCGCCACGGTCGTAGCGCCAGCTTTGCAGCAGGGGGTGAAAATCCACCAGGGCCAGCACCGCCACCAGAACAATGGCCGCCAGGGTGGTCTGGGGCAAGAAGGTGAACAGGGGCATCAGCCAGATGACCGTCAAAGCCACCAACAGGCCGGTGATTAGGGAGGCCAGGCCACTGTTGGCGCCTGCTTGAAAGTTCACCACCGACCGGCTGATGCCTCCCGTTACCGGATAGCCGCCACTGCAGGCTGCTGCCAAGTTGGCTGCCCCCAAAGCCACCAGATCTTGGTTGGGATCCACCTTCTGCCGCCGCTGGCTGGCCAAGGACTGCCCCACGGCATAGCTCTCCGTGAAGCCCACCAAGCTAATGGCCAAGGCGGTGGGCAGAAGCGCTGTCCACTGTCCCCAGCTCAACGAGGGAAAGCCCAAGGGGGGCAACCCGGAAGGAATGGAGCCAACAACGGATACCCCTGCCCTCTCCGAGAGGTTTAGGCCCCAGACCAACAGGCTGGTCACGAGCACAGCCGCTAGCGGTGCCCCCTTGGTCAAAATCAAGGCCCAACCTGGAGGCACACCCCAACGCCGCAGTTGGTGGGGCAACTTTCGCTGGGCGTACACCAGCAGGGATACGGCCAGCAGCCCCAAGCCAAAGGTTACCCAGTTTACCTTATCCAGGCTCTGCCACAGCCGCTGCACCAACAGCAAGAAGGACTCCGTATTGGCGATCTTGACCCCCAGGAGGTGGCGGAGCTGGCTGAAGCCGATGATCAAGGCCGCCGCGCTGCCAAAGGCAGTCACCACCGTGTGGCTTAAGAAATTGGCCAAAAACCCCAGCCGCAGCAGTCCCATAGCCCCCTGGACCAGACCCACCTCCAAGGCCAGCCCCAAAGCCAACTGTCCATACTCCGGGCTGCCCGGCAAGGACTCCGTCCCGCTGACGCGACCGGCCAGCGGCTCTAACCCTGCCGCCACCAAGAGGGAGATGATGGCCACTGGCCCTACCGCCAAGGCGCGGCTGGATCCCAGTAGTCCATAGACGATCACCGGCAAAATACTGGCGTACAGGCCCACTTGGGGGGGCAACCCGGCCAACAGGGCATAGGCCATGCTCTGGGGCACCAACAGAATGGCCACCACAAGGCCGGCGATCAGATCTCCCGGCAAATCTGATCGTTGATAGTGGAAGACCCAAAGGGACTCCTTAGCAAAGGGCAGGTACCGCGCCAGGATCCCTTGCCCCGAAGAGGAAGCAGAAGGGATCCCGTTCATAGAGACTGACCTCGGTTCCAGGGCATGCGAGCCAAGAGCAGAGCCATGCCACAGGTGTTGGTTACACCCGCAAACACCAGCCCAGCGCCCACAAAGCCACTCAGCAGCAGCCACCAGGGGTTGACAAAGGCCCCCAGAAGGGTTCCGGTGAGCACCAGGGATCCCGCCGCAATCTGCACCTGCCGCATGATGGAGATGGGCGCATTTTGGGTGCGGGTAACGGGCAGCTTGGCCGCTTTCCAAGCCTCGATCCCGCCCTTGAGGCTAATCACCTCCGGCCAGCCGCGGTCTAGCAACTGACAACCGGCGCGGATGGAGCGGCTGCCCATGCGGCAGTGCAACACCACCGGCTTCTCTGGCGTGGAAGCAGGCACTTTGGCCGGGTCAAAGGTAGATAGGGGCAGGTTGATAGCCCCCGGGATCCGCTCATCGGCATATTCTCCCGGCTCCCGCACATCAATGAGCTGGACTCGCCCCTGATCCAGCCACTGTTTTAAGGTCAGGGCCTCGATCTCCTTGAGACGGGGATCCCGTTCTTGCGAAGCGGAAGGGATAGGGTTTTGTTGGGTTACGGTCATGGTTGTCTCCTTGCTTCTAGCGTTGTCTAAAATGCAAAATGCAGCGATTTTTGGGATTAATCCCCCTCCTCAAGCAAATGACTGGGCTCACCGGGGTAAAACCGGCTATCCAGGATTTGCTCTGAGGAATAAGGGCAGGCTTTGGGGAAAATCTTTCTGGGCAGCTTGGTCTCCTCCAGGGCCAGCTTCAGCGCTCCCAAGTAAGACTTGGAGATGGCCTCTGGCAAATAGGGCTTGAGACTTGGGCTTTCTTCAAGAAGCTCCAGAACTTCCTGCCGCTGCAGCTGGAGGGTGAGGAGCCAGCTTGCGGATCTCCCCTCTGGCTGGTACTCCCACTTGAGGAGATGCCCAACCAAAACTGCAAGTCGGTTTCGCAGTTCCTGCCGCTGTTGCCTGCCCAACGATTCAATCTCCTCGACTAAATTGGGCAGATCCAGCTTCTCCCAGGCCCGATCCCGCAGAAATTGAGCTTGTTGCTGGATCCAAGCGTAGAAATCGCTCTCATAGAGACTTTCTCGATCCACGCTCAAACTCTCCATTTCTGGCAAGCCAATTGAGAGAAGGTTACCCAGAGCAGCGGGCCCTCACCATCGGAGTTTCACATGGGCTCCCCAGCCGGCGGGGGCTTACCCTGCACCTCGCTGCCCAGAAGGAATTAAACCGCTGCTGCCACTTGGCCGCACTGCTCGTTGGCCGGCACCGCTTCCTGGATCTTCTTCGGCTGGGGCAGGTTGAGGCTGTTCATCAGGGCAATGAAGCTCTCACGGGAACGCAGGTTGCCCGTTTCCGGATCCACAAAGCGCGGGTTCCAGCGCTTCTCCTCGCCAATGGTGGAGACGGTGTGCCCGCGATAGTCGTGGCCAGGATAGACCAGCGTCTCATCGGGCAGCGTAAACAAGTGCTGGGTAACATGGTCGTACATCAGGCCGGGATCCCCGCTTTGGAAATCCGTGCGCCCACAGCCGCGGATCAGCAGGGCATCTCCGGTAAGGACGCGATCCCCATTCACGCGGTAGGTCATGTGGCTGTCGGTGTGACCCAAGGTGGCAATGGCTTCAATGGGGATGGATCCCACTTGCAGCGTTTCCCCATGACCGATGAAACGATCTGCACATTGAGCCTTGGCCTGTACTGGCACCACCCCTTGGCAACCGGTCAGTTCCCGCAGCTTCCCGGTTCCCGTGATGTGATCCGCGTGAACGTGGGTTTCCAGGCAGTACTTCAAGGTTAGACCCAATTCCCGAATCAGCTTCAAATCCCGCTCCACCTGCTCCAGCACTGGATCCACCAGGGCGGCCTCGCGAGTTGCCGGATCCGCGATTAAATAGGTGTAGGTGCTTGTTTCTGCGTCGAACAGTTGGCGAAATAGCATAGTGCCCTCCTGTCTGGTATCGAAAGTCCGACATGAACTTGGACTTTCTAGGAATACTATATAACTATCTAGTGTTAAAATCAAGTTGACGAACGGCGCAAGCAGGTTTGTTGATGGGAGAAAGCCGGTGAGCAGAGCGGATGTGAATGAGTGTCGCACGATCCTGACGCCGCAGGTTCTCGACAGCGTGGCAGAGTACTTCAAGGTTTTGGCGGAACCCAGCCGCCTGCAGATCCTGTGTCAGTTGCGCTCTGGGCCGAAGAATGTAACCCAGATTCTGGAAGCCACCGGCATGGGCCAGGCCAATGTTTCCAAGCACCTGAAAATCTTGGCGCAGGCAGGGATCGTCAGCCGTCAGCCCAAGGGGGTGAGTGTTTATTACCAAATTGCGGATCCCATGTGCTTTGAGCTGTGCGAAGTGGTATGTCGGCAGTTGGTGAGTCGGCTACAACAGCAAGCCCGCCAACTGGAGCCGCTGGCAGCCATTCACCCAGGTCAATCGAGCTGAGGCGAAAATGGTTCTCAAACGGGTTGGGGTTGTCGGGAGCACCTGATGATTAGTCCAGCCCCAGCCGCCGACGAAAGTAAGGGATGGTCTGTTGCAGCCCAACCTGCAAAGGGATCCGAGGTTCCCACCCCAAGAGGGCACGGGCTTTGCGAATGTCGGGCCGCCGCTGCTTGGGATCATCTGTTGGCAGAGGCCGGTAAACGATGGGAGAAGGGCTGCCGGTGAGGGCGAGCACCTGCTGGGCCAGCTCCAGGATCGTGAACTCCTCTGGGTTGCCCAAGTTAAAGGGTCCGGGGTAGGGGCTGTTCATCAGCCGGATCAAGCCTTCCACCAGGTCGGAGATGTAGCAAAAGCTGCGGGTCTGGGATCCATCCCCATAGACCGTCAGGGGATCCCCGCGCAGGGCCTGGACGATAAAGTTGCTCACCACGCGGCCATCGTCCTCCCGCATGGCAGGGCCGTAGGTGTTGAAGATGCGGGCCACCCGGATCTCCGTCTGGTATTGCCGCTGCCAGTCGAAGGTGAGGGTTTCCGCCAAGCGCTTGGATTCGTCGTAGCAGGCCCGCGGGCCAATGGGGTTGACGTGGCCCCAGTAGTCTTCCGGTTGGGGATGCACTTGGGGATCCCCGTACACTTCTGAAGTCGAGGCCAGCAGGAACCTCGCTCCCGTTTTCTGGGCCAGTTGCAGCAGGTGATAGGTGCCCCAGAGGCTGGTGCGGATGGTGCGGATGGGATCCGCTTGGTAGTGGGGGGGAGAAGCGGGGCAGGCCAGGTGGTAGATCTGCTGGATCCCAGCCTCTTCCAAAGCGGGCGGCAAGGGATCCGCCACGTCGTGCCAGATGAGCTGAAAGGCGGGGTTGTCCAGATGGGCCTGGACATTGAGCTGCCGGCCCGTGTAGCCGTTATCCAGACAAATGACCCAGTGGCCTTCTTGCAGAAGGCGGGTTACCAAGTGGGATCCAATAAATCCCAGGCCACCTGTAACCAAGATTTTCATGAATTCCCCTTGTTTCTCAGCGCCTACCAGCCCACTCCGATGAGGGTTATGCCCGCCTGCTGCACCGCCTCCCGATCCAGACAGTTACGGCCATCGATGAGCAAAGGCCGCCGCATCAGCTCTGCAATCCGTCGGTAATCCAGCGACAAAAACTCCGGCCACTCCGTCACCAGCACCAGGGCATCGCAATCTTGGGCCAGGCGAAACACATCCGTTTCCACCACCACATGGGCTAGCCCCTCCCGCATCCCCGAGGCGGATACAATTGGATCATATGCCTTGACCTTGGCCCCCAGACGGTGGAGTTGTTCGATCAAAGTCAGGGAAGGGGCATCCCGCAGGTCGTCGGTGTGGGGTTTAAACGTGAGGCCCAAAAGACCAACGGTTTTACCCTTGAGCACCTTGAGGGCTTGCTGCAGCTTTTCCACCAAACGTTGCCGCTGTTCTCGGTTGACCTCCACCGTGGCCCGCAACAGCTTGGCCTCATAGCCGTAGTCAGCAGCGGTTTGAATGAGAGCCGCCAGATCTTTGGGGAAGCAGCTTCCGCCCCACCCTATGCCAGCGTTGAGAAAGGCGCGGCCAATGCGCCTATCTAGGCCGATCCCTTCCGCCACCTGGGTGATGTCGGCGCCGGTGCGCTCACAGATGTTGGCCATTTCGTTGATGAAGCTAATCTTGGTGGCCAGGAAGGCGTTGGCGGCATACTTGATCATTTCGGCAGAAGCCAGGTCGGTCACCAGCAAAGGCACGGGATCCCCTTGCAGGCCCTGCTGGCGGTTGAGGATGGGTTCATACAGCTGCCGCATGATTTCAATGGCGCGGGGGCTGTTGGAGCCAATCACAATGCGATCCGGGTAGAAGGTATCTTGGATGGCACTGCCCTCCCGTAGGAACTCGGGGTTGCTCACCACGTCAAACTGCGGCGTCCAAGGGGAGAGCTCTAAGGTGAGAGATCTGGCCTCTGGATCTCTCCCCACTTCTCGGCTGCTCAGCCGCTGCTTGGCGGCTTCGGCGGCCCCGTCCAAAATGAGCATGCGCACCCAGTCCCCAGAGCCAATGGGCACAGTGGATTTGTTGACAATGACCCGATAGTGCTCGTCCAGATGCTGGCCAATTTCCCGCGCCACTGCTTCCACGTAGCGCAGATCGGGATCCCCGCTGGGCAGGGCCGGGGTGCCCACGGCAATAAACACCACCTCGCTGGCCTGGATCCCAGAGCCCAGATCGGTGCTAAAGTGCAGCCGACCCGCCGCAGTTCCCTCCCGCACCAGCTCTTCCAGGCCGGGCTCGTAGATGGGCAGGCGACCCCGCTGCAGCCCTTCAATCTTGGCGGGGTTGTTGTCCACACAGATAACGCTATTTCCTAGGTGAGCCAGGCAAGCCCCTGTTACCAGGCCCACATAGCCAGCGCCTACCACAGCAACGTGCATACTCAGCGTTTGCTCCCGAACGGATGGCCCCCATGCCCCCGCAGCTCACCGTTAGGATACCCCACTCCCCTGGGATCCCTTACCCCCATTGAGGTCGGTGGCAGAATAAAGCAGGATATCTGTGGATCCCCGCCCGAGCTGCAGTGAGCTTTCTGGATTCTGCTGCCATAGCCAGCCGCCGTCAGCGCCAAGTGCAGAGGGTGCTGTACGTCACGCTAGGGCTAAATGTCCTGGTGTTTCTGATCAAGTTAATCCTGGGGCTGACGACGGGATCCCTAAGCCTAATTGCCGATGCCCTGCACAGCTCCACCGACAGCGCCAGCAACATTTTGGGCTTGGTGGCCGTGCGCTTTTCTTCGCCAGAGCCCGATGCCGACCATCCCTACGGCCATCGCAAGTTTGAAGCCATTGGAGCGCTGGGGATCGCTGCCTTTTTGGGGATGGCCAGCCTGGAAATCTTGCGCACAGCCGTGGAGCGGTTTTGGGAGCCACAGCCCCACCTGCAGATCGATGAGCTGACCTTGGGGATGATGGTGGGCGTGCTGGGCATTAATGTCTTTGTCACCCTCTACGAGCACCGCTGGGGCAAAGCTCTGTCCAGCTCGCTGCTGTTGGCCGATGCGCGCCATACCCTCAGCGACGTTGGGGTGACGCTGACGGTGTTGCTGGGGTTGGCCGGCATGCATTATTGGGGGATCCCTTGGCTGGATCAAGCCCTGGCTTTGCCGGTGGCGCTGCTGGTGCTCCGAAGCGGCTGGGAAGTGCTGCAGGAGTATCTTCCCTACCTCACCGACCGGGTGGCGATCCCCTCTGAGGCCCTGCGGGATCTGATCCTGAGCGTGCCAGGCGTGCTCGACTGCCATGACATCACTTCCCGCGGGATCCCAGGGGAAATGGTCTTTATCGAGATGCACCTGGTGGTGGAGCCGCAGGATATCGAGTCCGCCCACCGCCTCACTGAGGAAGTTGAACGCCTCTTGCAGGAGCGCTACGGGCCAGCGCGGATCCTCATCCACCTGGAGCCCCGCTCCCATATCGAGCAACCCTAGCAGGAGCATGACTCTAGTCAATAATAAGCTCAACTATACTGAAAATAATGTATAATATGTTCAGTACGGATTACTACCAGTTGATCTTTCTGTTTACTTTCGAGTCTGCCAACATGGTAGCCAAAGCAAAGCAGAAAATTGGTAGTAAGACGACACGGAAACTGCGCTTTGGGTATTCTACTCAAAGCTTTGCGGGATACCGCCATTCTGGTTGGAAACAAACAGAATGCTATCGCTGCATAGTTGAACAGTGATGTTCAGCAGTGTTCAGCGTAAATGTATCAGCTCGCCACCTGCCAACAGATAGCCTAGCCAAACCTCAGGGATCCTGATGTTTCCAAAAGAACACCAAAACGGTATCAACGCCTCTGCGAGCGTCCCTCAAAATCTCGGAAAAGCCCATTCTTTCGTCGGATCCCTCGACGCCTTGTGCCACAAGGCTTTCCGGCCCCAAAACCCCCTCGCCGAAACTCTTTTTGCCCCCTTTTTTCCGGATCCCTCGCAAACGGGTCTTGCATCCCTTGCCCTGCTTGGCTTTAATAGGGGTGGAGTTCCCCCTTCGGGGGGATCCCTAGAAATTGGAAACTCCCACTAACCCAGACGAATGCCTCCCGCTCAGTTGTCGTTCCCCCTTCGGGGGGATCCCTAGAAATTGGAAACCGGGCACCGTTTGGTCATACGGACCCAACGCTGTTGAGGTTCCCCCTTCGGGGGGATCCCTAGAAATTGGAAACTTACCAGCCACCTAGCAGCATATGGTACTACAATAATGTAGTTCCCCCTTCGGGGGGATCCCTAGAAATTGGAAACTCGTTATTATTGTTGACTGCAACCCACATCCCTGGGTGTTCCCCCTTCGGGGGGATCCCTAGAAATTGGAAACAGGACTTGGGATCACTGTGGGCACAGCTGAGCAGATGGCGAGATTTTGGTCAGCATGGCAGAGAGCAGGGGGGTAGCTATGCCAGAAGGTTGGGAAAAAGTTACAGATTTAATGCGCCAACTGCAGGCAGTACAAGAGATTGCCGAGAGGGGGTATTGGCTCACCACGGAGGAACTGGGGCAGGTTTTAGGTTTACCAGAGTCCCGCTTGGCAATTCTGCGGGAACAACCCCTCGCCTATGAATTTCCGTGGCGCAACTTCCGCTGTTGTGTAGTTGACGAGCAAGAGGGGATCAGGCTTTGGTCTATCACTCCTAACAAGGCTATCAATGTCCACACCCCCACCACCGCGCCCCAAAAACAGCCTGCGGTCTATGCACGGGTGGATAACTTTTTGCCGCGGGACAAAAACCAACAGTTACTAGAATATGCGATCGCCAACGAAGGGCGGTTTGTCCCTTCCCGAAACTCAGCGAATGACAGTGAATACCGCCGTTCATGGGTGCTGCATGACTTCCCTGAGTTTTCAGGGGTGATTCTCCACTATGTGCAAATGCTAATCCCCCAAGTGCTCAAAAGCCTAAAAATGGAGCCATTTCCCATCGCCTACATCGAATGTCAAATGACAGCGCACAACCACGGCAATTATTACAAAGTGCACAATGACAACGGCAGTCCTGATGCCAAAGAAAGGGAACTGACCTATGTCTATTACTTCTACCGAGAACCCAAGCAGTTTTCTGGGGGGGAACTGCTGATCTACGACTCTGAAGTGCGAAACAATATGTATGTCAAAGCCGACACCTATAAAACCTATGTTCCTGCCAACAACACTATCATTTTCTTTCCCAGCTATCTGATGCACGAAGTTTTACCCGTGACTTGTCCCTCACGGCAGTTTGCCGATAGTAGATTTACGGTCAACGGCTGGGTACGGCGTAAATAGGCACATTGGGCGGAATGATACAAGTGCGGGTTCTGCCCCTGCCAGTGCAAACGATGCCATTGGACAAAATGGTGTAGCCAGTGGTTGCCCCTGCGATCCCGCCCGATGGTCGTCCCTTGACTGCTGGTGGTCTGCACAAAGTGATTACCACTGATCACATTCCCCCCCCCCTCAACTTTGACACTGCCATCGTCGTTGTAGTAGTTCCCCCTTCGGGGGGATCCCTAGAAATTGGAAACTCATACGAACCCACCGTTGGGAACGGTAGTTCCAGTAATACTGTTCCCCCTTCGGGGGGATCCCTAGAAATTGGAAACACGCTATTGGGACCAGACCAGAAAAACGCGAGTCCCCTCGAATGGTGTTCCCCCTTCGGGGGGATCCCTAGAAATTGGAAACAGCTTGAGATCTGGCGTTTTCCCTTGAACTCAAGTTGAGGGTTCCCCCTTGGGGGGGATCCTTAGAAACTGGAAAAGAGAAAATCGAAATCAAACGAAACTGGGCCTGGTTATCAGGCGGGCAGCGAAAACAACGGCTGAAACGCTCCAGAAATCGGCCTGCTGGCTGGGGAAAGTCTGGGAAAGTGAGGTCTGGATCCCCGGCAGCCACCGCTGCCCAAAAGTAGCGCAATTGTGGGGCCAAGGCTTGTGCCTGTTCCAAAGGCAAATTCAGCGGTGCGGAGGTTAAAAACTTAACCACCGCTGGTTCGCTGCGCTGGGCCATCCACTCCCGGGAGAACGCTTGCAAATCGGGCCAATCGGGCAGGGATCCCACCCGGTAGCTCTGGATATGGACTTGGATTCCGGTCTCTCGATCCGACCGGATCTCGACAAGGCGGTAGGGGTGGGGAAAGCTGACCAAAGAGCCGGTGGTAATGTCGTAAACCCCCCCTCGTCGGGCGATGTGCTGGATGTGCAGATGTCCGGTGAACACCAGTTGCACCCCATAAGCTTGCAGCAGCCGCCGCAACTGAGAGGCATTCTCCAGCATGTAGCGACGCCCCCAGGGATGGAGAGACTGGCCGCGCAGATGCTCGACCACATTATGGTGCACCATCAGCAGCACCAGCTCTTCCTCGGCTGCCGCCAATTCTTTCTCCAGCCAGGTCAGTTGTTCTGGGGTTAGACACCCCACCAATTGACCCTGAGCATCGAAATGGTTGGAATTGAGGCCGATTAAACGGATCCCTGGCCGCAACAGCCGACTGTAATCCAAAGATTGCCCGTCCTCGTAGCCAAAAGCTCGGTAGTAGCGGGGAAAATCAGCCAAACCGATGGAGCGCCCGTTGGCCTTGGGCTGGGGCACATCGTGGTTGCCGGGCACCACAAAAGCCGGAAAGGGCAGTCGAGCCAGCCGCTCTGCCAGCCATGCATGGTTTTCCGGCTCCCCATGCTGGGTCAGATCCCCCGGCAACAGCAGAAAATCCAAAGGCAACTGCACCAGATGCTGCAAAACCTGTTCCAGAGCCGGAATGCTCACCTCTACCAAGTGAAACCGGCTGGGGTGATCCCAAAGGGTAGAAGGAAGGGTGACGTGGGGATCGCTCACCACAGCAAAGCGGATCTGCACGGATTACTCCCCTTGACAACAGCAAGCAGATAGAGCCTTCGGCCCACCGGGGGGACAAGCGCTTCTGCTATTCTGACATCCATCACGGGATCCCTTTATCTCAGGAGCACAGCATGGTGGCCCAGGTGATTACCATCGATCACCCTCTGGTACAGCACAAGCTCAGCCTCATGCGCCGTGTTGAAACTACAACCGCCGACTTCCGAGCGCTGATGCGGGAGATCAGCCTCTTGATGGCCTACGAGGTGACCCGCGATCTGCCCCTCAAGCTACAGCCCATTCAAACCCCGATGGCCCCAATGTTGGCGCCGATGTTGGCGGCAGAGAAAAAGTTGGTGCTTGTCTCCATCCTGCGGGCCGGCCAAGGGCTCCTCGACGGCATGCTGGAGCTGATCCCATCAGCACGGGTGGGGCATATCGGCTTGTATCGGGATCCCCATACCCTGATCCCCATCGAGTACTACTTCAAGGTGCCCACCGATATCGAAGATCGTGAGGTGCTGGTGGTGGATCCAATGTTGGCCACCGGCCATTCGGCAGCAGCGGCTGTAGCGCGCCTACGCCAAACCCGACCCCAGTCGATCCGCTTCATCTGCCTGGTGGCCGCCCCAGAAGGGATCCGGTATTTCCACGAACAGAACCCAGATGTGCCAATCTATACCGCTGCTGTAGACGATGGCCTAGACGAGCACGGCTACATCCTCCCCGGCCTGGGAGATGCAGGGGATCGCCTGTTCGGCACCCGCTGATGGGAGAGCATGACTCTAGTCAATGATAAGCTCAACTATACTGAAAATAATGTATAATATGTTCAGTACGGATTACTACCAGTTGATCTTTCTGTTTACTTTCGAGTCTGCCAACATGGTAGCCAAAGCAAAGCAGAAAATTGGTAGTAAGACGACACGGAAACTGCGCTTTGGGTATTCTACTCAAAGCTTTGCGGGATACCGCCATTCTGTTTGGAAACAAACAGAATGCTATCGCTGCATAGTTGAACAGTGATGTTCAGCAGTGTTCAGCGTAAATGTATCAGTGCCATGCCTACAGCACCCTATGTTGCTGCGCCACACTGAACGGGAACCGCACCGCTGTCGCGATTAGGAAGTTGGGTTGGGCGCCAACAACTGTTCCCCCCTCAACATGCGGGCAGCAGCGCTGAGCAGCTCCTCTTCCAGATAGGGCTTGGTGAAGTAGGCAGTTGCTCCCAGCTCCCGTGCTGTTTGCCGGTGCCGTTCTGCCCCCCGCGAGGTGAGCATGGCAACCGGGAGATGCTTGAAGTTGCTGTCTTCCCGCAGGCGGGTGAGCAGTTCTAGGCCGTCCATCCGCGGCATCTCGATGTCGCAGAAGATGAGGTCGCAGGGCAGGCCGCCGCGCAGCTTTTCCCAGGCATCCTGGCCATCCCGCGCCTGTTCCACCCGGTAGCCCACCTTCTGGAAAGACATCGAGAGCAGCTCCCGAACGGTGATCGAGTCGTCCACGATCAACACGGTGGTCTGGCGCACCTCTTCTGGGGTTGGCTCCTCATCCCGGTGATCCAGCCAGAAGCGGTTGAGATCCCGACGGCGACCGTGGGCTATGTCCACCAGCTCGATGATGTCGGCAATCGGCAGCACCCGCCCGTTCCCCAACACCGTTGCCCCAGAAATGCCCAGTGGCTTGGGCACAGGCCCGCGCAGTTGCTTGATCACGATTTCCTGCTCTTCCACGAAGCTGTCCACCTGCAGGGCAACATACTGGCCGGCACTTTGCAGGATGACAATGGGAATAATGCCCTCATCCTGGGTGATGCTGTACACCTCGGAACGGCTGCGGCTGTGGCTGCGGCTGTAGGCCAGCAGATTTGAGAGGGGCTGGAAGTGAAGACGCTGATCCCGCCAGAGAATCGAGGGCCGCCCCTGCTCATCCGGCTGAACTTCGTCGGCAGGAACATCCAGCATCTCCTCCACGCCATCCAGGGGGAAGGCGATCAGGGCTTTGTCGCTGACACACACCATGGCCTTGGAAATGCTCAGGGTGAGGGGGAGGCGGATGGTAAAGGTGGTTCCTTTGCCCCGCGCAGAATCCACTTGAATGCTGCCGCGCAGCTCGGTGATGTTGCGGCGCACCACATCCAAGCCAACCCCCCGCCCGGCCAGATCGTCCACCTCGCTGGCCTCGCGAACGCTGAAGCCAGGGTGGAAGAGAACGTTGAACACTTCGTCTTCGTCGGCTTGCTCCGACAGCAGCCCCAGCCTTTGGGCCTTGGCCTTGACCTTCTCCACCGGGATCCCGGCGCCATCGTCCGAGACGATGATGATGGTTTGGTTGCCCTGATAGAAGGCCTTGACGGTGATCTTGCCCTCAGGGGGCTTGCCCGCCCGCCGCCGCTCCTCAGGGGTCTCGATCCCGTGTACCAGGGCGTTGTTCACCAGGTGGGTCATGGGGTCATAGAGCTCCTCCAGGATGGCCTTGTCGATGAGCGTGTCACGGCCTTCCACCACCAGGCTGGCCTGCTTGCCCGTTTTGATGGAGAGATCCCGAATGGCGCGGGGCAAGCGGTCGGCAACTTGCGAGAAGGGCACCATGCGCGCCCGGTTCAGGCCCTCTTGCAGTTGGGTGGTTACCTGCCGGAATTGGCGGGTAATCTGCTCGGCCTCATCTACGGCAAACTCGATGTCGGAGGAGGACTCGCGCACCCGCACGATGAGCTCAATGATCTCCTGGGCCAGAGCGTGGAAGGCCGTAAACTGGTCCATCTCCAGCTTGTCGAACTCTTGGCCGGAGGAATGACTCCGCCTTCCTCGGCTGGACCCCTCCCCATTTCGACCGAAGCCCACCGTTACCGTGCCGCCATAGGCTGAGCTGCTGCGGCTGGAGAACAAAGCCAATTCCAGCAAGGAGCGGTCATACTGATCCCGCATGCGCTGGCCCAGATCCCCTAGCTGTTGCACACGGCCCAACAGGCCATCCAGAAACTGGCGCAGACGGGTTTGGTTTTGCTCCATGCTGTTGCGGATGACCACCAACTCTCCCACCAGGTTGTTGATGGAGTCGAGGTGGCGCACCTCCACCCGCATCACAGGGTTGCTGAGGGCAGCAGTTCGCCGTGAAGTCGGCCCAGTTGCCGCCGGGGCAGCTGCTGCTGGGGTGGGGGTTGCTGGAGCAGCAGCGGCAATTGGCGGCGAAGGTGCTGGCGCCGCAGCAGGTGCTTGGGCAGGAACCTCGAGATCGCCCAGGAGCGATTCCAGCTGGGCTGCAAAGTCGTCAGCAGCCTCGCCGCTCGCGGCTGCAGGGGATCCCACAAGGGGGGCGATAGCCTTTTCTAGCTCAGGGGTTACCGCCGGCTCGGCAGCGTCGAAGAGGGCGGCCAAATCGTCCAAACGGGGAGCCGGAGCAGCTTCCAGCGCCTCTTCCTCTGGGGTCTCGGCCTCGCCAACAGGAACGGCTAAGGATTCATCCTCTGCAAACAGGCTGGCCAACTGGCTTTCCAGATCGTCCTCCGCAGGCTGGAGGGCATTTTCTTCCTCCAGTGCGGCAACCGGCGGCTCTGGCTCAGACACGGGCACTTCCGCCAGGCTGCTCGCTTGCAAAGCTTCTGTGTCCTCCAGGAAGGTGGCAAGATCCAAGGGGGGTTCTTCTTGGGGCGCTTCCCCTTCTGCAAAGAACTGGCTCAACTCATCCAGATCCACCTGGCTGTCGCTATCCATGGCCGAGAGGGATCCCCTGGCCCCCAGGCTCAGTTCTTCTGGGTCGGATTCCTGGGTGAATAGGGCATCGAGACGGTCGAAGGAGAGCTCGGGGGAAGGGGCGACTGCCTCCTCAGCCGTGGGTTGCAGGTCTGCGAAAGACTCCTCCTGAACCGGGAACAGCTCCTCCAGAAGCGCCCACGCCTGGGCTTCTGCTGTGTCCCCAGCTGCTGATTGGGTCAGGGGGATGGAGTCCCCATCGGACGCCTCCTCGAGGGTCTCGCCGGCGAAGAGATCCCCTAGGCTCAGCTCGGCTCCGAAGTCTGGAATTGGCGATTCCCTCGGCTCATTGGCCATGTCGGGTAGAGAGGCAAGCTCGTCCAACGTGGGGAAGGGTTCGCCAACAGCGAGATCCCCAAGCTGCTCAGCCTCGGCAATGTCCAAAGAAAATACGGAAGGTTCACCGACTTCGGGCATCGACCAAGCCGGATCGGCTTCTGCCGCAGGGGTGGAAAAAAAGCTCTCCAGGCTGTCTTCGGCAGTATCGAAGGCAGCAGAGTCAGCGGACTCTAAGGATCCCACCTCGTCGGATCCCGACTCTGCCAGATAATCTGCTGGGATGGAAAAATCCTCTAGCTGGATATCCGCGGAAAATTCAGCCCAAAGGTCTGCTGCGATTTCCCCGTCCTCAAGGGCTTCCTGAAGGGGTGGGGACGGTTCAGCCGCCCAAGGATCGGCCTCCAGCTCACCAGCGGGAACGGCCTCCAAGTCCGGAAGCTGAGACCCTTCCTGCCGGAAAGCACTCTCTACGGGAAGTTCCTCCAGCTCAAATAGGGCCTCTACCCCGGCACTTGCGGCTTCGTCTGGGACAAAGCCGGATCCCTCGCCCATTTCCGCAGCAACGCTCTGGGCAGTCGGCTCCTGTTCAGCATCCCAGGCAGGCTCAGCAGAGACAAACCCCTCTGCCCCTTCACCCACCACTTCGGCAAACAGCTCCGCCAGATCGGCCTCGGCTCTCTCCTCGTCCAACCTTGGGCTCAGATCCTCAAAGGTCTGCAAGAGGGGCTCAGGAGAGGAGGGGATCAGCTCTGTTGGGAACTCTTCAATATCAGACAGCGCTTCTGCGTTGGCGAACAGCTCGTCAAAGGCCGAGGTGGCTTCTTCCTCCAGATCCAAGGGAGTGGCATAGAGCTCCGCTCCGCTAACGCGACCGAAGTCGTCCGCAACAGAGGCCAAGCCAGCTCCCTGCCCGTCCTCTTCTGGGCTTTCTGCCGGCACGGCAGCTGTCCTCCAGTCTTCCTCCCAAGCCGCTTCGGCTCGGATCCCTGGCCAACTCAGATCCAGATCCCCCTCTTCCGCGGGAGCAGATCGGTGCTCTGAATCTGTTCCCGCCAGCGGGACGGAGTCCTCAGCAGTGCCCACTTCCCATAGGGATGAGAGCTGTTCCGCCGCCAGATCTCCGCTTGCCTCTGCGCTCTCCTGCTCCGGCGACAGGGCAGCTCCGGGCTCATCCTCTTGAAAGGATGTCTCAGCGAGGGTTACCGCTTCCCAGCTCAGATCGGGGGTAGCGCCTTCCTCCGCAGGGATCCCAGCAGCCGCAGCCCAATCCTCTGGGGCACCCCCAGGTTCTGGGAATGACGGCTCTGCCTCAGACCCCCAAGCAAGGCCAAGGTCGAAGGGCTCAGGGACTTCTGGCTCTTCAGGGGCTGCCGGAACAGGGCGGAAAGCCAGCAGCTCAGCCGAGGGCTGAATGGTGTTTGCCGCTCCATTGGCCAGAGCCTGGTGGGCTTGCTTCAGATCTCGCAGCACCGGCAGGGCCAACTGCCGCAAATCCTGGCCGGGATCCGCCAAAATCTCGCCCACCAAGCGGGTCAAGTCTGTCCAGCCTCCCAGTTCCAGAGCCGAAGATTGCCCCAAATCCTGCAAAGATTGGGCCAGAGCTTGCAGAGCCGGTCGAGTGGCCGGGTCGTCAGGACGTTTGAACAGCTCCAGCATCTGGCGCAGCAGGGCCGGGATCTGCTGATGCACCACCACCTCAAGAGGATCCGGTGGGGCAGGGGGAGCGGCAGGGCGAGCCAATTGTTGCAGTTCTGAAGAAGGGGCAACCTGTTCGGCCTTGCCGTCTAGGATGAGCTGCTGTCCCTGCTTCAAATCCCGCAAGGCAACCAAAGCCAAAGTTCGCAGGTCGGCATCGGGGTTGCCCAGGGCTTGCTCGAAGGTTTCCGTCAACTGTTGCCAGCCCGCCAGATGATGAACTTGTCCGATCTCCTTGAGAACGGCATTCGCCGCTGCCAAGCGCTCTCGGACATCTGGCTGATCCCGTTGTTTAAACAGCTCCAGCATCTGGCGCAACTGCTGCGGCACCACCTCCGCCATGTCCTGCTGTAGGGTGCGAACCGCCGGCGACGAGACGGGAGCTGGAGCAAGGCTGGGAACAGTGCCCTCGCCAAGAAGATTTTGAATGTGCCTTTCGGTCTCTTGAAAAACCGGCTCCAGTTCCGCCAGGGTGGTGTTGCTGACTTCTTGGGTGAGGCCGCGGGGGCTCTGCAGCTCCTCCAACAACATCGAAAGCCCATCAAAAGCCCGCAGCAGCAGGGTTTCCAGGTGCTGGTCGACAGGCACTCCGCCTGGACGGGAGCGAAAGATGTTGAAAAAATCTTCCATGCGGTGGGCCGTCCGTTGGATGCTGGTGAGGCCCAGCATGGCAGCTCCCCCCTTGATGGAGTGAGCGGCTCGGAACAGCTCGTTGATCAGCTCGGGGTCGCTCATACTGTCCCGCAGGCTGAGGAGCACTTGTTCGATTGTTGCCAAGTGGTCGCGGGCTTCTTCGATGAAATAACTGAGGATCCGCTTCTGTGCTTCTTCATTCATGGCAGGAGGCCCTTCCTACAGCCCACAAGTCTTCATTCAGTGATAACAGACCGGACAGGGTGAGGCTCGCCTGAGCGAAGAGTCCGGCCAAAAGTCGGAACAGGGGGATCCCGGTGCCATTTGCTAAGGATCGATAACGTCTCCTGCATGGGGATCCTTGTCCCTAGAATGCCCTCAAAACAGCAGATTTGCTCATTCATCCCCAACCCGGAAGCGACCGACAGAAGTTTGCAACTCGCGGGCGATGCTCACCAACTGTTGGAGCGAAGCTGCCACCTTCTGCGCCTCCTTAGAGGTCTCGTTGGCGGTCAACTCCACCGATTGCATCACCTGCGCCACAGAGCGAGAGGTTTCCGTTTGTTGCACGGTGGCCTGAAAGATCGCCCGCACCAGCTCGTCGATCCGGCGACTGACCTCGATGATCTCGTCCAGGCTGTTCTTGGCCTGCTCGGCCCGCCGCGTCCCCTCGATCACCAGTTGGGTGCCTTCTTCCATAGCCGTCATCACGTTGCCGGTTTCCGATTGAATCTGCAACACGATCTGCTCGATCTCCTTCGAGGCTTTGGCAGCTCGGTCGGCCAGTTGTCGCACCTCATCGGCCACGATGGCAAAGCCCCGTCCCGATTCCCCGGCTCGGGCCGCCTCGATGCTGGCGTTGAGGGCAAGCAGGTTGGTGCGCGAGGCAATTTGAGAGATCAAAGCCACAATTTTGGAAATTTCCTGCGAGGATTCCGCCAATCGCTTCACTTTGCGGGTGGTTTCTGCCACGGTTTCGCGAATTTCCAGGATGCCACTTACCGTGCGATCCACAGCTTCTTCACCCCGAGCGGCTGCTTCTGTGGCTTGGGCAGTCACGTTGGCCGCTTCGCGGGCGTTGCTGGCCACCTCTTGAATGGAGTCCGTCATCTCCTGAATGGAGTTGAGGGAGTTGGAAATCTCCTCCGCCTGGCGCAAGGCGTCGGCAGAGAGGCTGCGGGCAAAGTCCTCGTTCTGCAAGGCGGCATTGTTCACGGCGGCGGCGGCCCGCTTCACCTGGCTGACAATGTCTCGCAGACTGCGAATGGTCAGGTTAAAGGAGTCGGCCACAGCCCCCAGCACGTCGGCAGTCACCTCTGCCCGCACCGTCAGGTCTCCACGGGCAGCCCCTTCCACGTCGTCCAGCAGGCGAATCACCTGGCGCTGTAGGTCTTCCTTAGCTTGCCCTTGCTCGGCAGCCCGCTGGCTCAGTTCGGCGAAGTTGGCTTCAAGGGCAGCCGCCATCTGGTTAAAGCTGTCGGCCAAGCGCCCCAGCTCATCGTGGGTGTTGACTGTGGCTCGTACTGAATAATTCCCCTGGGCCAAGGCGGCAAAGTGGCCGGCCAGCTCTTGGGCGGTGGAGCGAATTTGTTTGGCACTGCTGGCCCCGAGGATAACCCCTGCTCCTGTGCCGATCACCCCACCTCCAATCACCCCGGCAATCAAGCGAGCTCCCCCATTGGCCGGGATCCCAAGGCCAATCGCCAAGCCGGCAGCCAAACTCACAGCTCCTTGGATAAGCGCTATGGCCAATTGCCGATCCCCAATCGGTCGGTTGGCGATCCCAGCAGAGGTTCTTGCCCCTTGTTCACCTACACTGGGAATAGGGAGGGAGGCCGTGGGCAGCAGGACTTGGGCCGCTCCGCTGCCGGTCTCCGCCATTGGGCTCATCCCCCCGGTCGCCCCCTCATCTGGGTGGAAGGCCCCCACCGGCTCGCCGCCATCCATGCCGGCAAGTTCGCGATCCAGGCTGTCTAGCTCGTCAAGCTCGAAGAGGGCAGAGCCGGGACTGGCAGTATCTTCATCGGGGGCAGGGATCGGCTCACTCATGGGGGCAGCCAATTCGGTCGGCAGGCTTTCTTCCAGGGATCCCCCCTCCTCTTCCTCAAAACCAGGCAGGGAGAAGCCCATCTCATTGGGAACATCGGCATCGCTGGCCAACTGCGTAATGGAGTCGAAGTCGCCTTCTAGGGCTTCCAGATGCTCTCGACTGAACTCGTTGAGAAAGGCAAAGTCATCTTCGACCACCGGATTGGTTTGAGGCCCGCCCTCTTCCGAGCCTACCCGTCGCGAGAGGGCCGGTGGTGTTACCCGAGGATGGGTCGGCATCGGGTGAGATAAACCCAGCGGATCAGCCTCCGGCATTTGCAGCCCGGTCTCCAAGGGATCCCTGAATCTCTCTTCCCCCATGAAATCGCTGCCAAGGCTGTCTGCCTCCAGTGGAAAGGGATTCTGAGCAAAGGGATCCGCCTCCTCTTCCCCCATCTCCTCGAACTGCAAGAAGGGATCGGGAGCAGAGAAAGCCTCTTCCGAAAAGGCATCCGACCCAGGTGCAAACTCATCTGGAGGGCGAAACTCGTCCGCTTCTGGGGAATCGGGAAGATCCGCCAGCTCCGGTGCCATTTGCAACAGCTCTTCTAGACCCTTCCGGGCCGACTCCAGCTCATCGGGATCACTGGCTGTTTGTAAAATGGTGTTGTAGGTTTGGCGAGCTTCCAACAACTGCCCAGCTTGTTTTTGTGCCAAAGCCAGCAGCAGCTTGACAGCAGTATCTTGCGGTTCAGCAGCGGCCACTTGGTTGAACAACCGCACCGCCCGGACGTAGTCTCCCTGCCAAAAGGCGGCCATCGCATCGGTGTAGTCTCTCTGACTGTTCGCGCTCGGAACCATGGATCCTCCCTTCACTGCTTGCCTACCTCTGTTCACGCGTCAACACAGATGCAAACGGAACGCCCCCAACACCTCAAAACCCCATGGATGCAGGCTATCCCCCCTTTTCCACATTCAGTCAAGCAAGAGTGGGCCTTTCTGCCGCCGTCTCAGGGCTTACCCTCAACAGCCTCGACACGCATCGGTAGGGGATAGATTTGGTCCAACTTTCCCCATTGTGGCTGGAGTTAGCTTGGATCTTTGATAGGAACTATACACTTTCCTCCCGCTGAGCTCCCAGGGGGCCGTCTGTCAACCCCAACGATTGGATCGCAGGATGGCCGACTGATCCAGCAATGGCAAGCGCGATCCCGTTCCGGGCACCACCCATTCCCCTCGCAAAAAAGGAGCCATGGACTCAGGAGCCGTGAGGGCAGGCCGCACCAATTCAGTCTTCAGCCACTCCATGCCTACAATTAAATCCACAGCCAAGCCCATGAGCAAATCCTGTTGATCCATCACGGCCACCACAGGAATCTCGGCTCGGTCGATGTTCAGGGGCGGGCTGATCCCCAAAAATTGCCCCAGGTCTGCAACCCAGATGATCTCGCCCCGCAAATTCAGCGTGCCCAGCAAAACTGGGGCCACATTGGGCATGGGGGTGATTTTCTCTGGGCCAATGCTCATCACCTCCACAACCGATACCGCTGGCAGCGCAAATTCCTCCCCGGTGGCAATCTTGAACTTTAGGAATAGCTCACCTTCAGGAGCCTCCATCTCCCGCAACTCTTGGGTCTCATCCCCCATCAATAAATCCAGATCCCCCAGCATGATGCTCCCCCGCATGGATAGTCTTGTGGACTGTTGATCCCGCCCCCCTCCCTGCTTAAAACGCAGAGTCGTTCTCAGGACCTACCGAAAGGCGTGGAAGCAGAAGGGGCAGCTCTCAGCCTCTCAGTAATTGCTTAATCGTACCCACCAGTTCCTGGGGCTGGAAAGGCTTGGCAATGTAGGCATCCGCTCCCTGGCGGATCCCCCAGTAGCGGTCAAATTCTTCGCCCTTGGAAGAACACATGACGATGGGCGTTTTTTGGGTGAGAGGGTCGGCCTTGAGAAGACGGCACACCTCATAGCCGTTCATGCGCGGCATGACGATGTCCAGCACGATCAGGTCGGGTTTGTTTTGCTTCACCGCCTCTACGGCCTCCACCCCGTCTTCCACAGTCATCACCTCGAAGCCGTTTTCCTGCAGCAGCTTGCTGATCATCTCCCGCTGGGATTGGCTATCTTCCACCACCAAAACGCGACTCATTTCCGATTCATCTCCCGCAATTGATGTTTGATGGTCGCCAGGAGCTCTTGGGGCTTGAAGGGCTTGGTTACATAGGCATCCGCCTGATTGCGCCTGGCCCACTCGATATCAAAGGTCTGGTCTTTGGTGGAACACATGACGATGCGAATGTGTTTGGTACTTTCATCCCCCTTCACTTCCCGGCATACCTCGTAGCCGTTCATGCGCGGCATGACAATATCCAGCACCACCACATCAGGCTTCTGCTGGCGAATGCACTCCATTGCCTCTACGCCGTCTGTTGCTGTGGAGACTTCCAAACCGTTCTCGGAAAGCAAGCTGGAAATGGTCTCCAGGTAGGTACGGTTGTCATCCACCACCAGCACTTTGCTCATCGCCGTCTTGCTCCTTTTGCACTCCCGCGCAACCGTCGGGCTGCTTTGACTGAGGTTTGCTCTTGTAACCTCACCTGGCTCCCTGGCTCCGGGCCGGCCATGCTACCCCTATTGTTTCGGTGAGGCCACTCTTCTGTCCAGTACTTCGCCTATAGTCTTCTGTGCCAACATTTTGGCTACCCCAACGCCTATTCGCCACCGCCCCGTTTGGGGGGAGGGCCCACGTAGGATTCGACAATGGTCAACAACTCCTTTTCCGCAAAGGGTTTGCTCAAAAATTCGTTCGCTCCGGCCATGCGGGCCTTAATCCGGTCGGTAAAACCATCCTTGCCGGTCAGCATAATCATGGGGGTTTCGCGGAACTGGCTGGATTTGCGCAACATGGCGCACAGCTCATACCCATCCAATTTGGGCATGGCCACATCGCAGAGAATCATGTCGGGGTTGAGAAGAAACACCTGTCCCAAGGCTTTGAGAGGATTGCCGATGGTGGTGACCTGGTAGCCCTCGTTTTGCAGGATGAACTCTACGGTTTTTTGGATGGCCATGGAGTCGTCGATGCAAAGGATGTGGATGGGCTTATCGCTGGGTTTGAGGGGACGGCTGGGCTTGGGCTCCGCGATCAAGACGGGCTCGGACAGTTGAATGACCCCTTGGCGGACGTAGGGATAGATGGCCTTGGCCACCGCCAGGGTGTCTCGACCCAGGTAGCGACCCATCTGGCGAATGCTGGTTTTGCCGTCTGACCACTCGCTCAGGGCTTTGAAGACGGGGGCGGGCAGGTTTTGCTGGAGCGGCAGGGGGTTGACGATGGTGGGAGCTTGGTTGGGAGCTTGGATGTAGGGGTGCAGCTTTTTCCACTCCTGCACTTGGGCTACGATCTCGGTGAGCAGGGGGGTGACGGGGAAGGTGGTCAACTGGGGGGCCAGGGGGGATCCGGCCTCAAAAATGAAGGAACCCTGGTGGAGGCTGAGCAGGTCGAAGAGGACTTCCCGCACCATGCCCAGCAGGATTTGCTTGCCCTGGTTGGGGTTGAGCTTGTGGTTTTCCAGCAAAGACCAGAGGCGGTTGTATTCGGGGGCGTTGACCGCGGCTTTGTGGGGAATTTGAATTTCCTCCAGGGCGGCTTCCAGCTTGAAGCGGTGCAGATAGTCTCTGAGGCGGGCAATGTTCCCTTCCGTTTCAGAGGCGTAGATAATCCGCCCATTCAGGAAGAAGACAAACCAGTAGACAGAGGGGCTGGCCTCTACAAAAAGCTCACCGGTGCGCTGGCCCAGCTCGATGAGCTGAAGGATGCTGCGGATATCGATCTCTTGTAGTTTTCCTTGCATGGGATCCCTGCCTGCAGTCCAGCAAGATACGTCCATTATGACGCTAGTCTTTAACTGTTGCTGCCCCGCCGGTAAGGCCATTTTCGGGAAGAGGGTTAAAGTTTAAAAAAGTTGGGGTTTGACTTGGGCCGAGCGCCTGCATTCCCCGAGGTATCTCTGGACTCCAGCAGACCCTCCCAATTAGAGCAGAATGGAGAGAACTGCCACCAGTAAACCTGTTCTTTGAGTAACCTATGCTGCCAATTCTCACCTCTTGGGTGCTTGGCCCACTGTTGGCGCTCTACACCCTCCTGTTTGTGCTGCGCATCTTTCTGTCGTGGTATCCGCAACTGGATACTTCTCAGTTGCCCTACTCGTTGGTGGTCGGCCTGACGGAGTTTCTGTTGCGCCCGACCCGTCGCCTGATCCCGCCTCTGGGAGGTGTGGACATGGCCCCTGTGGTTTGGGTGGGCCTGGTTACCCTGTTGCGGGAGGTGTTGCTGGGGCAGCAGGGGCTGCTGACAATGGCCCTGCACTGAGAGCGTTTTTGCCAACCATCTCTCATCGACTCTGCAAAATTGGGATCCGCTCGCCGAGGCTCTGGAAAGGCTGGCCCTTGGCGCCTTCTCGGAGCTCCTCCTGTCTCTGTCGCAGTTGCCGGATCAGCTCCGGCACCACCTGGTAGAGATCCCCGACAATGCCGTAGTGGGCAAATTTGAAGATAGGAGCGGCGCTGTCTTTGTTGATGGCAATGATCGTCTGGGATTTGTCCATGCCCACGCGATGTTGAATGGCCCCAGAAATGCCGCAGGCGATGTAGAGCTGGGGGCGGACGGTCTTGCCGGTTTGGCCCACCTGGTGGGCATAGGGGATCCACCCAGAATCCACGGCCTTGCGGGAGGAGCCGACAGCGCTGTTGGGGAAACAAGCGGCCAACTCCCTCAACAGCTCAAATCCCTCTGGGGATCCCAGCCCGTAGCCGCCGGAAACGATCACCTTGGCGCGGGTGAGATCCACCGCCTGGGACAGGTTGCGCACCGTTTCCACAATCTGCAGGCGCAGATCGCCGGGATCCAAGTTGACCGGCACCGGGATCACGTCCCCCTGGCGGGATCCATCCCAGGGCAGAGGCACCATCACCCCTGGTCGTACTGTGGCCATTTGCGGGTTTTTCCAGGGGCCAAGGATGCGAGCCTTGAGAGATTCGCCGAAGCTGGGCCGGATGGCATAAAGGCAGTCGGGGAAGAGGCCGGACTTGCTGGGATCTTTGCTGTTGGTGTACTCGAAGGGGCCAATGTCCAGCTCGGTGCAGTCAGCGGTCAGGCCGGTCTCCAGGTGGGCGGCCAAGCGGGGGGCCAGATCTCGCCCGGTGGTGGTGGATCCCAGCAGGATGGTGTGGGGTGGTTGGGGCCAGCTTTTGATCAAGTCTGTGATCACCCGGCGGTAGGGCAGGGTGCGGTATTCGGCCAACTCGGGGTGATCGGCGATGAAGACTTGATCTGCCCCATGGCCGATCAGAATTGGGGGCAAGTGGGCAATGTTGTATCCAAGCACAAGAGCGCTCAAGGTGGCTCCCAGCTTATCGGCCAGCCGCCGCCCGGCCCCCAACAACTCTAAGCCAATGGGCTGCAGTTCCCCGTTCACCTGCTCGGCGAAGACCACTATCCGCTTGCGATCCATAAAACTGTGACTCCTAGGTTGAGATCGGGATTGAATCGGGTCGAGGGCAATCTTGGGTGTTGCAATTGCGACGAGGTCAGCAGAGTCTTTCTGAGTTAACTTTTCACTGCCCAAAACCGGGAGCTTTCGCCGGCTAGCCACCCTGGGATCGATAGATGAGACGATGAGGATTGAAAGGTGATGGAGATAAGAATTGGCCAGAGGGATGCAAGGCAGAAGATCTAGGAAGTTGCCGCGTAGCGGAAGAGGTCAACGGCCTGAGTTAGTTGGTTGACCAGTTGGGGGACGGATTGTCCCTGAAAGACCTGACAGTTGCCGCCAATTTCCCCCACTTTTTCGGTGGCAGCCACGATGGTTGGGGATCCCTTGAGACCGCAGCGCTCCGGGTCTGCCCCCACATCGTCCAAGTTGAGGATCTGGATTGCCTCGGCCCGTGCCATTTCATCCCGCATTAGCCGCTGCACCCGCTGCACACCCCGTAGAGTGGGGTAGGCCAAACGCCGAGCGGAATTGGCCACCGTAATCAAAACCGGCAGGGGCACCATTACGATTTGGGATCCCCCTTCGATGGCCCGCCGCGCCACCAGGATCCCATCCCGAATCTCGAAGGCTTCGCAATAGGTGACCTGAGGGATCCCCAACCGCTCCGCCAACTGCGGCCCCACCTGGGCCGTATCGCCGTCGGTGGTCTGGAGCCCGCAGAAGATCACATCGGGCCGGCCAGCATAGCGAACCGTCTGGGCCAGAGTATAGGCAGTGGCTAGGGTATCGGAAGCGGCCAAGCGGCGGTCGGTCATCAAAATACCCCGATCCACCCCGTGGGCAATGGCCTCGTAGAGCACCTCAATGGCCGGGGGTGGCCCCATTGTAATTGCCGTTACTCTCGCCCCGTGTTGCCGTTTGGTTTGCAGAGCTGCTTCCAGTGCATAGCGATCAAAAGGGTTTAACATCCGCTTGGCCTTGGCGCGATCGATCGTGCCGTCACTGTTGATGCCGGCCTTGGCGTTTTGATCGGGAACTTGCTTAATCAGAACAAAAGTTTCCAAGGGCCTAAACTCCCTAGTGATCCCCTCCAGGTTAAAAGGGATCCCTGAGCACCACAAACTTATTTAGCTTTTTTTCGGGATCGGAAAAGCTATCTCGACTTCAAGCACCCCTAAGCTACTCTTCCCAATACATCTGTTTCTCAGGTTTGATTTCATTGACATGCTCCCCATGCCCAAAGGCAGGGGCCTTACGGCGTTCTTGGGTAACCCTAAACAAAGTTCGAGACACTCCCCTACTGCTCCATGCCGCTTCCGGTCTCCCATCCACCAACGCGAACAGGTCTCCCGTCGGCCTCTTTCAGGAGCAGCCTGGGATCCCTGCCACGAAAAGCTTTGGGGATACTTCGCGGATGAGGGATCCAATAAGGACGCAGACCGCACCTGCAGCCAGAAATAGCCTCCCAGCAAGCAGGATAAGTTGGCCTGCACCGGCAAGCCAATAGACAGAGGCTTCAAAATCGTTGCTGGCCTAACCCAGATTATCCAATCATCCGCTCAGACTTGGGTGGGAGCAGACTTCCATCAAACACTTGCTCTAGAGAGGGCTTAGTGGGCAAGCCAAAGCCATCCACCACCTGAGCAATCGAGGTTTCCATACGAGCAGGCACTACATCCCCCAAACCAATTTGTCGCACCTCATCGGTAACAAACAGGCGCGGCATTGCCAGGGTAAGGCGCAATTTCTCAATTGCCGTATCCAGCACTTGTCCGTCGGCCTTGGCTTTGTCCAGAAGGGCCAACATATTGCCATCGGTATCACGAATAGTGTCTTGCCAACCCTTGACATAGGCCCGCAAGAAAGCTTTGAATTGCTCAGGCTTCTCACGCAGCAATTGCACACGGGTGATGACGGCATTGCCATACAGCTCAAGGCCGTAGTCGTTGTAAAGGAAAGCCGTGATGTCCTCCAAGCTGACGCCGCCCCGCACCAGATTGGGCATGGCTGAGGTCATAAAGCCGCTGATGGCATCCACCCGACCTTGGATGAGGAAAGGTTCGCGCAACTGTGGCTCCATAGTTACCCACTCCACCGAGCCCGGATCGATGCCGACTTGCTTGGCAAAGACCGGCCAGAGCCGACGCGGCGCATCCCCTGCTGGCGCTCCCAGCTTCTTGCCCGCCAGTTGGGCAGGCTTCGTGATGCCCTTGCCTTTCAGGGTGTAGATGCCGAAGGGAGAGCGGTTGTAGAGGATATAGATTGCCACCAAGGGCACATCTGGGTTTTTGGCATTGAACTCAATCATGGAGTAGGGATCCCCTTCTCCCAGGTCGTACTGGCCAGCGGCAATCTTGGTGATGGAATCGGCGGAGCCATAGCCGCGCTCGTAGGTGACCTCTAGCCCCTCTTGGGCAAAGTAGCCCTTCAAGATCGCGGTTATGAGGGGAGTATCCGTAGAAGAGGGCAGCCAGGAGAGGGTGTACTTCAGGGGCGTCAGTCCCTGGGAAACCAGAAGCGGCCCGCGGCTCTGAGCCCTCGCCTTTAGCCCTCCAACGGCAACCCAAGAGGCAGCCGCAGCAGCAGATTGAAGGAATTGACGACGCGACGATTTCGGGATGGACATATCTATATGCTCCACAGCACCTGGCTCAGTAGGGATCCGCAAACGGGAATGCGGCAAACAATGGAGTGAAGACTATAAGCAACCAACTTAGCAAGGCGGAGTCAAACTTCTGTATTTGAGGATACCTTTACCTGCTGGGGGATCCCCTTTTAGCCAAGGTGAGAACTCTGCCTTGGTCATGGCCGGTTCGTTGCCGGTATGATAGTGCTCCTGCTAGGGATCCCGATCGCCATTGCTCTTAACTCACGTGTATCCCTCTTCAACCATGGCCACTCAACCCGTATCCACCTCGCTGATTCGGTTTCTCACCGCCGCCGTAGCCGAGAGCATTCGACGGGCCTCAGAGGCGGGGCAACTGGGATCCCTGGCCCCCCAGCAAGCCACAGCGATTGCCCCCGTGATCCAGATCCCCAGCGACCCTCGCTACGGCGATTACGCCTGTCCCACCCCCCTGGGCATGGCCAAAGCCTGTCGCATGGCACCGACACAGATTGCCCAAACCCTGCAGAGCCATCTGGATCTGCCGGACATCGAAACCCAGGTGGCGGGGGCCGGGTTTATCAACTTCCGGCTGGGGGATCCCTTTTTGGCCGAGCGCCTGCAGGAGCTGCTGCATCTGGGAGAACACTTCGGCAAAACAGCCACCCCCCATCCCGAGCGCATTCTGCTGGAGTTTGTCTCCGCCAACCCGACGGGGCCTTTGCATGTGGGCCATGGGCGTTGGGCTGCCGTCGGCTCCACAGTGGCCAACCTGCTGCGCTGGACGGGGCACCAGGTGGAGCGGGAGTTTTACATCAACGATGCCGGCAACCAAATGCGGCTCCTGGGCCAGTCCCTCGAGGTGCGGGTGCGGCAACTGCAGGGGGAAGACATCGCTTTGCCGGAAGATGCCTATCACGGCACCTACTTGATCGAGATGGCCCAACGTCTCTTGGAGCAGGTGAAAGCCGGGATCCGCCCTCTGCCCACCACCTTGGAGGAATATATTGATTTGGCCTACGGGGAAATGCTGGCCTGGCAGAAGCAAACTCTCCAGCAATTGCGCACCGAGTTCGATCACTGGTTCAGCGAACGCCGCCTGCACACCCCGGATCCCGAGACGGGCCTGAGCGCCATCCAACAGACTTTACAGGAGCTGGAAGAACGCGGCTTTCTCTACAGGGCCAAGGCTCCCCGGGGTGAGGATCCCAAGCCAGGGGCCGAAGAGGCCGTCTATTTCAAAACCCAAGAATTTGGCGACGACAAGGATCGGGTGGTGCAAAAGGCCGATGGTTCGTTCACTTATCTAGCCGCCGATATTGCCTACCACCGGGATAAAGTGCAGCGGGGATATCACCGGCTGATCAACATTCTTGGCTCGGATCACCACGGCTATATCGGTCGTTTGAACGCAGCGGTAGGAGCTTTTAGCCCGGATGTCAAGCTGGAAATTTTAATTGGCCAATTCGTCAAACTGTTTAAAACTGACCCAGAAACCGGCGAGAAAACCGAAGTGCGCATGTCCAAACGCACCGGCAATTTTGTCTCATTAAATGACTTGATCGAAGATCCGGAAATTGGAGTGGGAGCCGATGCGACCCGCTGGTTTTTGCTCAGCAACAGCATGGACAGCCCCATCAACTTCGATCTGGATCTGGCCGTCAAACAAACCTTCGACAACCCGGTGGTGTATGTTCACTACAGCCATGCCCGCTGTTGTACTCTGCTGCGGCGGCTACAGGAAGAAGAAAAGGTTGAACTGACCAACAAAGTCCCTTTGACGGAGCAACAAAAACTGCCCTACAAAGAGCCAGAAGAGCGGGCCCTGCTGCTGCGCTTGTTGGCCTTGCCGGATGAGCTGATCGCCGCTGCCGAAGAGCGCGCCCCCCACAAGATCATCCGCTATGCAGAAGCCATCGCCGCCGATTTCAACAAGTTTTACGACAACTGCCGTATTTTGCCGCTCTTGAAAGAGGATCCCCTTTTGGCCCAAGCCCGCATCCAATTGGTGCAGGCCACGCAGCAGGTTTTGTTTAACGTCCTCACCGGCATTCTCGGCCTGAGCGCGCCGGAGTCTATGTGATTTACGAAGGAGTGCCGTAAGGCCCCCAGCTCACGCTCTGGGCGGAAGCCAGCTATAGCGGTCGCGAGTAGGTCAATTGCAATAAACCGTTCCACAACGCATAGTCATTTATCTCACCGTCAAGGTGAAACAAACGACCGGTTGCTTCCTGCTAAGGCCTCTGGCCCGCTAGCGCGATCAGTTGAAATAGATGGTAATAAAAACCACGACTGCTATCAGCCCCTTTGATTCCGGTAACGCCGATCCCCGTCTCGATGAGGGAGAGGAGATAGGGCTCAAGCGCCTAAGTTTCGACTCTGTGGGCGCGCAAGAGCAAGTTGGTTCCCAAGTCCTCTTGGGCTGCCCAAAAGGCGCAAATCCACCACGAAACCTCGTCTTGGCGATAAATGCCACAGGTGAAAGGATAAGGTTGCAAAATATTCGCCATCTGCGCTAAGGCCGGAACTTCCGCCATGTAGTCGGCCCACACTTGGGGATCCAAGGCTTCGTAGGTGAAATCGGAAGGAAAGAATGTGCAACTGGATTCCAGGCTGGGCCGGTTGGTCAGCAACAATTGAGCAGGATCTGAGGATTCACAGCCCAAGCGATCCCCGATCTGAAAGGTCAGTTGAAACAGGCGGTTAATCAGATCAAATTGCTCAGGGCTCATAAGTTCAGAATTCCTAACTTTCAGCTAGAAATCGCAGGAGCCCCGCACTGTACCCGTAGGGTCAGTGCCGGGAGGAATGCGGAAGTTATGATAGAACCATGACTCAAGTCCTG
>NZ_JBSSAG010000034.1:0-30660 GCF_054058395.1 Thermostichus sp. OS-CIW-26
AATGCGGGCACTGCGGTTGGGAAGGGGATGCGGATTTTAACGGTGCGAAGGTGATTGCGCTTTTGGGGGCTGCCGTAAACCAGCCTAGAGGTTCGTGGTTGGCTTGCCAACTGCAGGGCTGCCGAAAGCCCGCCATGTACTGCGAAGCAGTCAGGGTCGGGTAGTTTACCCATATAAGTGGGCAACATACTCTCCGTACCCGTTGTAGGGCAAGGTGGGAACGATTTGCCACTGGGAACGGGATCCGAAACCGATCAAGACTTCCTGCTCCTGTGACCAGCGGGGGTGGGGCACCCTAGGATCCACATTGGCCTCAAATCCATACTCCTCAGGGGCGAGGGTATTCCAAAACGTGGAGGGTTGACGGGCCAAAAACTCGATTTTGACGATGGATTTTCCCCCTTTAAAGCCATACTTCCAGGGAACCACCATGCGAATTGGCGCTCCGTGCTGTTTGGGCAACGGCTTGCCATAAACGCCGAGGGCAAAAAAGGCCAACTCGTTAGCCATTTCCTCGATCCGCAACCCTTCCGTGTAGGGCCAAGGCAAGTTGGGGGGCCAGATTGGGCCAGGCATAATTTCCGGATCGTAAAAGGAAGTGAAGCGGACAAATCGAGCCGTCGGCAAAGGATCCACCCGTTCCAGCAGCAGCCGCATCGGAAAGCCCAACCACGGCACCACCATCGCCCAGGCTTCCACACAGCGAAAGCGATAGATGCGCTCTTCGAGGGGGAAGTTAAACAGATCTTCCAGGCCCAACCGCTGAGGATGCCGCACCAGCCCGGTAATCTCGACAGTCCAGGGATCCGTGGGCAAAGCCTGTGCAGCCCGCCAGACGCGCTTTCCGGAGCCAAACTCGTAAAAGTTGTTGTAACGAGTAGCTACAATCTCCTCGGTGACGGGCCTGCCCACATCCGAAAAGTGGGGGTTGAGTGGGATCCCCGTCAGCTCTCGTTCTACCGAGGGAGCGGATCCCCTGCTGCCAAACCCAAAAATAGAAAAACTGGCTCCCACCCCAACGGATCCCAGTTGCGCTAGAAATTGCCGCCGGCTGAAAAACATCTCTTCTGGAGTGACCTGTGCCTCTCGTTGCCAGGGGCGAGGAACTCGGATCCCGAACATCCATCAGCCATCCTTTGATTCAGAGTCAGGGAAAAAGTCTGCCGCCCGAACTACTACATCCTAAATGAATTACTACATCCTAAACGGATCTAAGCCGACATTCCCCGAGCTCGTTTCCAGCGCTGCCCCATGTGTAGTCATTTCAAATGTAGTCATTTCAAACAGCAATGAAACGATTTGTTATGTCTGTCCCTGGCTCCCCTCTCCTTTTGAGAGAGGGGTTGGGGGTGAGGGAAACCCTGCAGGCTGGGATGATCGGTGACGAAATCACGGTATAGCCGTGTTGGCTGAGTCCGTGCTGCTGGAAAAAAGTGTGGGGATCAGCTAAGGACTTGAGCTGGGCTCCGGCAAAACGTAGATGGACTCCACTTGCCGCCCTGCCGATGGCACTGCCTGGATGGTGCCCTTGTCGATGTGGTAAATGACTTTCTCCGCTTGCAACTGATTCTCCCCTTGGTTGATGATGACCTGGCCCTCCAGCTCAATGCGTTGCTCCTGGCTGTAATACACAGCTCTTTGGGCGCGGGCCGTAAGCCGCTCGGCAGGAAAACTGAGGGTGACATTGCCAATGGCCGTAAAAACCCCTGTGTTGGCGTTGGCCTCCTGCACATCGGCGCTGATGCTGATGGCACGGGGATTCTGACCCCAAGCCGGGATTCCAAGGGCCAGCACCACACCCACAGCCCAGCCCAGCGTCCCTAGCCGCTGCCAACCCTTCCGGTCAAACGCCATCTCCAAAGCCATGCCCCATCACCCCGTCAAACCACCCCAGCAGCCAGTCTAGCCCGTCAATCCAGGTCACAATGGCGGGGGGCAGCCTATGGGTCCGTTCCCTTTCCCCCCTGGGGCAGAGCTTGGGCAAGCTGTCTTTCCAATTCGGCAACGCGCTGCATGAGCTGTCGGTTGGCTTCCAGCAGCTCCCGCGCCTGGCTGTTGAGATAGGGATCCGATTCCCACCAATTGATGCCGATCTCCTTGGCCTTATCCACCGAAGAAATCAGCAGGCGAATGCGCACATTCAGCAACTCCACATTGCCCACCGAAACGGTGATGTCTCCGGCGATCACAATGCCCTTATCCAGTACCCGCTCCAACACATCGGCCAGCGAGGAGCCGTGAGTAGCCGTGGTCAAGGGTTGAGAGCTAATCGGCACAGGGTTAATCGACCTCCAAAGTGTACCAACAGGCAAAAGACTCAGCCAGGCAGTTGGTCTAGCAGATAATTCAGCAACTGGGATCCCTCTTCATAGCGCTTGCCGGCTCGCGGCAACAGCACATCCGCACACAAAGCGCGAAAATCGGCATTCTCTTTGCTGACCGCCAGCTCATGTTCCTTGACAATGCGCCCGATCATCAGACAACTGCGCAGGCTGGGGTGGCGCGTCAGATCCAACTTGCGGCGAAAAGCCCGCACAATGTGGACGATCTTGAGGGCGTCGGGGCCGGATAAGCCTATTCGCGAGGTGAGAATCTCCTTTTCGGTCTCGATGTCCGGCTCCCCCATATCGATGGTGATCATCCGATCCAGCAGCGCATCTTGGGCCCTGTGAACCCCAGTGTATTCCTCCGGGTTAGAGGTAAAAATGGCCCGGAACTGGGGATGCACCCGCAGATATTCCGAGCGGTTGCTGTCCGGCGGCAACACCAGCAGCCTCTCCTCCAGAGCACTCAGGAGAGCATTGTTGGCCTCAGGGCGGGAGCGATTGAACTCGTCGTAGATGAGGGTAAACCCCTCTCGGCAAGCCAAGGTAAGGCGGGCATCCACCCAGCGCTGCTGCACATCCTCCTCCGTCTTCACCACCGAGTGAATGAAGTTGTCCACCACCCGCCGATGGGTAAAGCCGGTGCGCCCCCCAATGAGGTCGGAAGAATCGAAGCGGTCATCCCCGTAGATCAGCATGATGGGGCGGCCCAGCAGGCTGGCCAGGTGCATCGCCAAAGTGGTTTTGCCCGTACCCGAAGGCCCCCGCAAATGCACCGCAAAGCCCGATTGCAAATAGCGCAAAGCGCGGCGGGTAATCCGCTCAATGTAGGGGGTGTTCACGAACTGGCGGGGACGCGCCTGCAGAACCGTGGCCATGGAGATACTCAACCTCTTTGCTGCCCTAGACTCCTTTGCCTTGACTATAGCCCGGATGTTCTTCCTGCGCTCGGCACAACTAAACTGCGACCGCCCCCGACACCATGCGCCGCAGCGTAGCCAAGATTTCCGAGGGATCCAACCCCAGATCCACCGCGCCGCGGGCCAACAAATCCCGCACCCGTTCCCGATCCCCAATTACCTGCAGCAGGGTCAAGTTGGGATCCTGCGCTTGTAGATCACTCACATACTTGTTGACATAGTCAAGGATGGGATCCACCTGTTTCTCAACAGTAGGCGGAACTTCAGGGGGTTCGAGCGTTGTCAAACCCCCTGGGGGTTGGGAAACAGAGACCGGGGCGGACGGCTCCACCGGGGTTTGACCTTCGGCTACAGGCGTTGAGTCGGAAGCAGTCTCACCGGCAGTCGCAACGGCACTGTTAGAGCTTGCACTGGAAGTGGAGACTTCAGGTTCTGGGATGAGGTCAGGGATCCCATTGCCCCACACCTGCTTATGCAACTCCGCCCGGAAAGTGGCCAGGGATCCCCGCAGGGCCTGGGCCTGGGCTTGCTGTTCCTGAGCCATCTGAGCCAGCTCCTGTCGAGCCATTTGCCGGAGAGCCTGTACCCACTGCCGCAAATCGGCGCAAAAAGACTGCCGCGCTTGCTGAGTTTTGTCGGCCATCGCCTGCCGAGCCTGCGTATAGGTGCTCAGCAAATGCTCCACAGCCGCAGTCAAGTTAGCCCGGAAAGCCTGCAATTGCTGCCGGCTGGCTTCCAATTGAGCAGCTCGTTCCTGCTCCAGGCGAGCCAGACTCTCTGCCACCGACTTGGCCCGCTGAGCCGCCGCTTCCGAGCGGGAGCATTCGTCCAGGGATCGCCTCACAGCCCGCTCCTGCCTCAGTTTCTGCAATTGGCTGCGGGTTTGCTCCGTCTGGTGCCGTATTGCTTCTTGTCGTTGCTGGCGGCGCTGCCCCAGCTCAACCATCAGGGCTTGGTGCTGCTCTAGGCGCTGCTGCCGGGATCGGCTTAACAAACTTCGGTTTTGAGTCACCCGCCGGCTGCGAGCTATGGCCCATTGTTCCTGCAAACTCATGATCTCCAATCCCTCACGTCGTTTTCAATGCTTGGGTGGATACAGCTTCTCTGCCTGTTCCCAACTCGATGGCACTGCCAACCTGTAGCTCAGTGCGGCTGCAAGACTCAATCCTCGAACAAAACCCGCAGAAGCAAGGCAGAGACCGGCGGTGGATCCCTGCCTCGCTTTCCGACGGCTAGCTTCCTACGCCTCCGCCCAGAGAGCATAACTCATCCAAGCCATTGCGATGCTCAAGGCGAGAGGGTTGTGGGCACTTTCCTTGGTTGAGTGATTTTGGTTAGGCAGATTTAGACGGCAGGAGCAGCAGCAGTAGCCGTCAGACCCACAGCCTCAGCGTATTTCAGGTAGGTTTCCACGGAAGCCACAACGACGCGGGCTTCAATGGCCAACAGCTCGATCCCAACCAAAGAAACCCGCACCCAGGCATCGACCACGATACCTTTATCCAAGATGCGATCGATCACTTCGGCCAAGCTGGACGAGGAGTTCACTTTCTCTACTGCCATAACGATCTCTCCTGCACTGATACTGCTGATACTGATGAGGGTTGAAAAGGACAGACAACTCGGCGGCAAAATGGCATGTAGAAGGGATCCCAGCTGAGGATTCACCTTCCCTAGGGCGACAGCCGCACCCTCTATCACCCTAGCCCTATTGTGCTGGCTTTTTTCGGGGAGAACACCCGTAGATTCGCTTAAAAAAGACGGCGAACTCGAAAGGTTTACCGCTTTTCTAAGCGCCATCCCCCCTACATAGTACTCGCCAGCAGAAAAAATGGGCAAAGATGAGGGCGAGTTTTGAGCCCAAGTTGTGGAAGTGTGGTGGAGGGGCAGTGGGAAGCGGCAGGGATCCCCTATACTGGGGGCAGTGGGCTTGCTGACATACCGTTTCTCGCTGGCTGATAGGGCTGTCGTGACCGATTTCAACACCGGGATCCCGAGCGTGCGTCGCCTGCAGAAGGTCATCAAGGATCGGGAAACCCTCGAGGTCAAACTCAATACCGGAGATGTCTTCGTCGGCCAGTTGCGCTGGCAGGATCCCGATTGCCTCTGTTTAGCCGATGCCGAGGGGCGGGAGTCGCTGCTGTGGCGGTCTGCCATTGCTTTCATCAAAGTCAGGCCTCAGTCTTAAGTACTGCTCCGGATCCCTGTACAGCTCTTCTTCCCAATTTTTGAATAAATCTTTACAACAACTCAGGGCTTTTCTGTCTCCCTCTGAGGGCAGTTTTCTCCAGTTGACCCACTCCTGCTGGGTTTTTGGAGCGGTTGACTACCCTGCCGTCGCCCTGAGTCTATCCCAAAGCCGTCCCCCATTGCTCCGCAACGCTGTTGCAACTGCGTCAGCGGGCCGTAGGCCTTGAGGACGAGGCTTTAGACCCAGTTTTTTGGTAAAAGTGCCAATTAAGAAGGGTATGATAAGGAGTGTTAAAAAATCTGATCTCTCCTCACCCAACCATGACGACTGCCCCCATTGAGATACCTCTTCAGCCTGCCGCCCAACGGCATAACCACTACAGCCGCGAAGACTTTTTTCGCTTTGACCTCTCCCAGGGATCCCTTGTGGACTGGACGGGTGCCCGCAATGTCTTGGTGAGCGAAGACTTTATTCTGGGCTTGCAGCAGGGCCTGGAGGAAGAAGTGGGAGATGCCTCAGCTTCTCTGATGTACACCATTGGCCGAGAGTGGGGACGCAACGATGCCCTCCATTTTTCCCGCTGGTTTGAGGAGGAATATCGGCGCCACCCCAAGCAGAGTAATCTAATGTTTCTCTTGGAAACCTGGTGGTGGCCTCTGACCTCCCAAGGATGGGGGCGCTGGGAGGTGGAGACCGAGAGTCGGCGGCAAGGGTTTATTTTCATCAACCTCTTTGACTCCGCCGTGGCCCGCACCCTGGGGGATGTGGGCAAACCTGTCTGTCATCTTTACGCCGGATTATTTGCCGGCTTTTTTAGCACCATGGTGGAACGGCAACTGAACTGCATCGAGATCCAGTGCTACTCCATGGGAGAAAGCTACTGCAAGTTTTTGCTCGGCAGCAAAGATCGCATCGATGCGGCTGCCTTCTGGCTAAACGAAGGGGCCAGTGCCAGCGAAATTGCCCAAAAATTGCGTTCAGGCCAGGGAGTAGCCAAGGCATGACCTGGAAGATTGCTTTAGAAGATTCGGTGCAGAGCTTTTTTGCCCGTCTAAATTGGGATAACCGCCCCCTACAGATGCGCTCTCTGCCAATGCCTTTTCTGCAAGTGCGGGAGCATTTTGGTTCCATCCCCTGGGCGGGGGATCCCCTGAGTTTGGCTGCGCATTCTCTGGGATCCCTGTCGGCAGCACCAGAACCCGAGCCGGCAGAAGAACAGATCACCTTGGCAGATCTGTTCAGCTTGTTTTGAGTCTCCTAGCACCCACCGACCTCCGGGAGAAGCGAGATGGTAAGCCCCTTGGAGCAGATGCTGATCGAGTCGGAAGCCCGCTACCTCAAGCCAGAGGAGCTGGAGCATCTGAAGGCCTATGTTCTCGGCTGGCCAAAACGACAACATGTGTACCGAGTTTTGCGGGAACGGGAGAGCCAGGTGGTGAGTAAAACCCTAGATGCCCTGCAAAAGGAGATGCCCGACCTTTCTCCCCAAGTGTTGGATCTGTGCCGGCGACACCTGCTGTTGCTGCTGCGTCACAGCGCTATGGCCATGTTGCTGCAGGACGAAAACCTCCTGAAAGAGCGGCTGCTCGAGTGGATGGAGGAAGAGGTGCGCCTGTACGGACTGCAGAGGGTTTATGAGGTTGCCTATCGGATTTTCCAGCAAGAGCTGAGAGACCATCTGGCCCCTGGAGAGTTGGAGTTTATCCGCCCTTTGATCACCCAGGTACAGGTGGCCTTGCTGTTTTAGAGCTAGATACTTTTTTGCTTTTTGCATTTTTCGGTGCTAGAGCGCTCTATCTCAACTAGCCGGAGACTTCAGTGTCGTTGGAGTTAATGTTAGCGTTGTAGTAAATCTGCCCAAGGGGTATTCAATTGCTGGAGGGATCGCCATAAGATTTGGAGCGTAAACAACCGTTCTCCCAGCTCAACAACCAACGAACTGTCAACTGCACCCTGCTCCTATTTGGATGCTTAAAGCTCAATAACGACTTGGATTAGATAACCAGGGGATCCCTTATGAACGGCACCAGCTCTATCTCCAATGGCTCAGTCACCTTTGATCCCTATACGCCTGTTTTGGCCAACTACTATGCACCCAGCGCCTATCTGCGAAGCGATTTGGAATCGGGCTTACTGGAAAGTCGCCACGGTGAACGTCTCTTGGCCCTTCCAGAAGCATTGCTGCGGGGCATCTACACGGGCCTGGAATACGAGACTGGCCAGGCTGCTCGTTTGGTATTGCGCAACTGTGGTCGGATGTGGGGCAAGGAGTTTTTCCGCCGTTTTGCCCAAGAACTCTCCGACTACTACCAGAAGCCTTTGGCCGAGCTGGAGATGGGCCTTTTCCTGCAAAGTCTGAGACAAGCTTGGAAAACTCATGGCTGGGGATTGATCGAGATCGACTGGACTTACAAAGATCAAGGAGTGCTGGTGGTGTCGATTCGCAATTCCCCCTTCGCTGCCGTCACGCCTCCCCATTTCAAGCGGCCGATGGGCTTTCTGGAGGCAGGGCTGTTGGCCACCTGGTTTAGCCAGCTAACCGGCCAGGATTTGCTCTGCGTGCAAACCGCCAGCGAGGCTTTGGGAGCAGAGAGCAATTTGTTTGTCGTAACCGCTGCCGCCCGCCTCAAAGAGGGAGAAGCCTGGGTGGACTCCGGCCTCAGCCACGAGCAGATCCTGGAAAAGCTCCTGCAGCCCAGCTAGGCGATGGGGGCTGGTTTTCCCCAGAGGGATGGGATCCCAACAGGGATGAGTCTGTATAATTTTCTGGAAGCAAGGCGAGCTCAAGCGCGCGAGGGTGTGGCCATTGGGGTGGCGAGTCAGAGCAATTCGGGGAGCCATCACCGTACCTACAAACAGTGCCGAGGCCATTGGCGCGGCGGTGGCTGAGCTGCTGGATACGCTAGAGCACCGCAACGCCCTCGATCCGGCTGAACTAGTCAGCGTTATTTTTTCCGTTACCCCTGATTTAAATGCAGCTTTTCCCGCCCAGTTTGCTCGTCGTCGCCCCGGTTGGGAGTCGGTGCCTCTGTTGGATGTGCAACAGATGGAGGTGAGCGGCGACTTACCCCGTTGCATTCGGGTTTTGATCCAGTTGAATACTCCACTTGCTCAAGCGGACATGCAGCATGTTTATCTGCGAGGTGCCCGCGAGTTAAGGCCAGATCTCAGCACTGTTTGATCGATCCATACAGCACCAGCACAGGGTTGACACTCTCACCGACTAAAGTCGGGGGATTTCTACACTGGAGGTGGGACAGTCTGTTGCCATGGGCAACATGGGGCATGATGGATCCCGGATTTGCCCCGCTTATTCTGGGGGAAAAGAATGGCTTAACTCAAGTTGATCCGGGTCGTATCACTACTGATTTGGGAAGGCGCAGAACATCCGGATTCACTCATAGACTTACTTGGACTTACAGTCATTTTAAACAGGTATGAAACATTTCCATCCAGCTCCCCTTTCTTTTTGGGAGATGGGGTGATGGCAGCGGCACAGAGCACTTGGGGGGCTTCTCAATTAGCTTAAAATGACTCTACTTAAGATAAGAGTAGATCTGAGAGCTCAAGGAGACAGCTTTTCTCGCAGACGGTTTTCCCACTGTTGCAGTTGCTCTTGGCGAGCGGCCACCTCTGCTTCGCGACGGCTCAGCTCTTGGCTTTGCCGAGTCAAGGATTGCCGCCAGCTTTCAATCTCCGACAGATCCACCAGACTGTGGGTTCGGGATAGGTTGTGCAACATCTCCACCAGCTTCATGGCTGCCTCTTCCACCCGCCGTACCTGCCGCTCTTCCGAAAGCTCAACCAGCAGCAACACCCCAATGTTGTAAGGGCCAACCTCTTTGCAGGTGACCCCTTCTGGCTTGCGCAGCGGCATCCAAACCCCGTCCTCGGCCTGCCGGGCCAAGAGCTGCAGCTCCCCCTGCCCGAAGAGACTTTTTTTGTGTACTCGTGCCAGATACAGCATGGAACATGCAGGAAGATGCTGCCGATTTTAGCATCGATCCCTTTTATTGAAGAGGGATCCCGTCCCTCCACCCAAACCTGGGTTTTGTTGTCCGTGCCACCAGGAGGATCAATGCTAGGATCGGCTGTGGAATGGATAAGGCTCAACGCTCTCCCGTCTTCATCGTTTAGGGATCCCTGGCATGTTTCTCACCCAAAGCCCCTACTTTTTGATGGCAGCGCTGGTGGCGATTGCCAGTGGAGCCATCTTTGCGGTTCGGTTCATCAAGCGCGAGGCCTCCGCTGAGTACGACGTGATTTTTGCCACGATGGGCCTGATCTATTCCGTCTGTTTGCTCTTGGAAGGTCAGCGGCTCATTCCGTTGCTGTTCTTTGCCCAGGTGCTGTTGGCGGTGATGGCCGGCTGGTTTGCCCTCGAAACTTTCCGGTTGCGCATCCTCTTGAGTGAAAAGGCACGGCAGGTGGGCGGGGCTCGTCCGACCGTTCGGCGGCAAGGCTTCAGCCGCACCTATCCCCCGGATGGCTATGCCCAAGGACGCACGGTTTCCACTCGAGCCGAGGGATCCCGTATCCGCGATACATCCTCTTACAGTCGCTCCATTCCTGGGCGCAGTGGTGAAGATCCTAGCCGTCGCCCCAGGCCCCAACTGACCGGCGATACCCGTGTGCGTCCACGCCGCCGACCCGAAGGGGATGAGTATTACGAGGAGCCAGGAGTCCGCCCGCGTCAGGATACGGACTACGATGAGCCGGCTCCGCCGCCAGAGGCCCGTCGCCCCCGTCGCCCTGCCGGAGAGTATCCAGAGGATGTGGATGTGCAGGAAGAGCGCAGCACAGGTACAGCTACCCGCCGCCGTCCCCCACGGCTGCCCCAAGACCAAGGGGAAAGCTACGCGGATGAACCTCCCCACCGTCCTTCCCGCCGCGTTGTCGAAGTAGAGCCAGTAGAAGTGGAGCCAGAAGAGTATGATGACGATCTGTTCTGATAGGCTCTCAATGCCGATCTGAACTTGATAGGAGCAGCGCCAGGGTCAATTAGTCGGATCCCTCAGCCTGTGTTGCGCATCCCGGCGGCAATGCCGTTAATGGTAAGTAAAGCTCCACGCAGAAGTTCAGCTCGGTCGTAGCGTGTTCGTCCGGTGCGGGATCCCTGACGCTCCCGCAGGCGCTTGAGGAGGGAGACTTGGATAAAGCCGAGGGGCACAATAGAGCGGTTGCGCAACTGCACCGAGCGCTTCAAATAAGGGTCGTTCTCCAACAGTTCCCTGTGGCCCGTAATCTGCAACACTATTGTGCGAGTACGGTGCATTTCTTGGGCAATACACTCAAACAGCTCCATCGCCCGCTCTAGACGCTCTGGAGAGCTCATCTCCCGCACGTAGTGACGCGCTATTTGCAAATCCACCTTGGCCAGAGTCATCTCCACTTTGGAGATCACCATGCGGAAGAAAGGCCATTCGCGATACAGGTGCTGCAGGTGGTTGAGGTTGTGCTCGCCCCTGGCCACGTATTCCTGTAGGGCGGTGCCAACTCCATACCAGGCCGGCAGGAGAAAGCGGCTTTGCGTCCAACTGAATACCCAGGGAATGGCCCGCAGGGATCCGATGTCTTTTTGGCTACCGCTGCGGCGGGCGGGACGGGAGCTGATCTGCAGTTGGCTGATCTCTTCAATGGGGGTGACCTCGTGGAAAAACTCCACAAAGCCCTCCTGCTCGTAGACCAGGTTACGGTACACCTGCCGGGAGCGCTCCGCCAAGGATTCCATCAGGCGCGACCACTCGTGCAGATCGTTGGGGTAGGTGCGCAGTAGGCTGGCCTGGATCACGGCGCTGGTGACGGTTTCCAGGTTAAAAATGGCCAGATCCTGGAGGGAATACTTGGAGGCCAACACCTCTCCCTGTTCGGTAATTTTGATGCGGCCCCCCACACTGCGCCCTGGCTGAGCCAAGATGGCCTCGTAAGCCGGGCCCCCTCCACGGCCCACCGAACCGCCCCGGCCATGGAAGATCTGCAGCTTCACCCCGTAGGATTCGGCCACCGTCTGCAGGCGTTGTTGAGCCTTGTAAATCTCCCAGTTGCTGCTCAAAAAGCCGGAATCTTTGTTGCTGTCGGAGTAGCCCAGCATCACCTCCTGCAGATTCCCCTGCTGAGCCAAGTACTGGCGATAGAAAGGGATCTCCAGCAACTGCCGCAAAACTTCCGGGGCCCGCTTCAGGTCTTCGACGGTCTCAAACAGCGGCACCACCGCCAGGGATCCGCGACCGCTAATGGGATCGTAGAGACCCACCTCCTTGGCCATCAGCAGCACCTCCAACAGGTCGCTTAACTGGCGGCTCATGCTGATTACATAGGTTTGGCAAATGGCCAAGCCGAATTCCTGCTGCATGCGGCGCAGGGTGCGAAAGGTGGCGATCAGCTCTGCCGTTTTCTCGGAAAAGGCGATCTCCAGCGGTATCAGAGGCCGACGTGTTTGTAGCTCCTGCAGGAGAAAGGCGGTTTTTTCCTCTTCCGTCATCTCGTTGTAGGGACGCGGCAAAATGCGCAAGTACTCGAAAATCTCCGTGAGAGCGGCTTCGTGGTAGCTGCTGTCTTGGCGGATATCCAGATGGGCCAGGTGAAAGCCAAACACCTGTACCTGTTGAATGAGATGATCCAACTGACGGCAGGAAAGGCCGCTGTTTTTCAAGCTTTTCTGGATAAGCTGCAAGTCGGCCAGGAATTCTTCCGCGTTGGCATAGGCGTTGTCCACAGGGGGAGGGGTGGGCAAACAAGCGGAGTCGGCCAAGTTGCGGTTGCGCTCCCGCGTCAACTCCAGCCGCCGCTGAATGTAGCTGAGCTTGAGGCGGTAAGGCTCCTGGCGGTATTGCAGCGAAAACGATTCGTAAACCTCAGGCATGAGGCGGTGATCCTGCTCAAGGGCATCCAGCAGTTGGCTGTCCACATCCCCCCAGTGCAGGGAAATGCTCAGGGTTTTGGTGAGAGCCTTCACCGATTCGATGTACTTGCCCAGGATGAGGTTGCGCTGATAGCGAGCCGTTTGCCAGGTAACATCGGCGGTGACGGAAGGGTTGCCATCCCGATCCCCGCCTACCCACGAGCCGAAGTTGCAAAATCCTGCCGGCGGCGGCTCGACGCTGGGAAAAGCCTTTTTCAAGCTGCGGCTGAGGTACTCGTGCAGCAGGGGGATGGCCTGAAACAACACCTCTTCAAAATAGTGCAAGGTGTAATCGACTTCGTTCAAAACAGTCGGCTTGGACTGATGCAACTCGTCGGTGCGCCACCAAAGCAAAACTTCTTCCGCCATCTGTTCTTTTATCATCTGGGCCTGCAAAGGCTGGGTTTGTTCTGCCCAATCCAGTTGGCCGAGCAGGCGAGAGAAAGCTCGTTGCTTCTCGCGGATGGTGTGGCGGACGATCTCGGTGGGGTGGGCGGTAAAGACCATGCGAATGTGCAACTGCTCCAGCAATCTGCGCAGTAGACCCGGCGGCACCCCTTGAGCCCGCAGGTAAGGGAACAGCCGTTCAAATTTTTCGTTTTCTCGCACGGTACGTTGTTGGCTATCCACCATGCGCATGTCCGAGTCTTCTGCCCGTTCGTAGTGCTGTTCAACAATATTGATCAACTGGAAGAAGAGGGCAAAGGCCCGTGCCGTTTGGATGGTGGCGTCGAGGCTGAGGTACTCGATAATTTGTAGTACCTCTGGGATCGGGTACTCCAGGGCTTGTCCTTCTGGGGAACACATGGAACGCAGTCGCTGCAACAGATCCACCAGAGACTGACCGCACTCCTGCAGGATCACCGATTCCCAGAGTTCTTCCACCAATTGCAGGCGACGGTTCAACAGGTTGTTCCTGCGGTTGAAGGCTTCGTTGACTTGAAGGGAATGGGCCAAGGGATCCCGTTCCCCAAACAGGGATGCCTCCTTCAGCCCGTTGGTAGAACCCGCTGCCCACTCTGCAGCGGTCAGGTGGGGAGAAGAGGTCATGAAGGCAGCTCCTAGAACAACCACCCTAATATTAGAGCCTGTTTGTCGAAACGGCAGATGTAGCAGGTATCACGCTCAGATCGCGGTCTCCTCGATGCCGGATTCTGTAGTTGAGCTTACAAATTGCAAGAAAAAAGTGTTTTACTTTGCGAAAATACCGAACTAACGCTTCGTTGGAAGGAGTTCTGATGGCTGCCACCCTGTTTATCAACGCACATCTGCTGGATCCCGACCAGGGGTTGGACGAAATCGGGCAACTGCGGGTGGAGGAGGGCAAGATCGCTGCAATTGGACGCCACCTGCCTGTCTGTGGGGCAGAAGTTGTGGATTTGCGAGGGCAGCTCCTCACCCCTGGCTGGATCGATATTCACACCCATGTTTTTACATCAGTGGGGGATTTTTGTTTGCCTGCGGATGAGGTGGGGATCCGCTCAGGGGTGACCACGGTGGTGGATGCGGGGACTTCTGGCACCCTCACCTTCCCGGCGTTTTGTGAAACAGTGGTGTCAACTGCCCAGACGCGGGCTTATGCTTTCATCGATCCCTCTCTCCTCTACATCGCCACTTCGGATTTCATCGCCCACCGCCTCAGGCTGGCCGTGGATCCAAAAAATCAAGATTTAGATCGGGCCAGAGCAGTGATCGAGGCCCATCGCGAGGTGGTGGTTGGCCTCAAGGCTCGCCCCACCCTCAGGCCGGGAGAGACGGAATCGCCCACGCTCACTTCCGCTCTGATTCTCGGGGAGGAATATCACCTGCCGATCATGATTCATCTGGGCCGCTTCCCGATGGATGAGGTGTTGGATCCCTCAGATTTGTTGGATCGCCTGCGTCCGGGAGATATTGTTACCCATACCTATCAGCCCCGCTTCGGTCTGTTCGATGCCGAGGGATCCCTGTTGCCGGCGGCACGGCGGGCTTTGGAACGGGGGGTGCTGCTGGATGTGGGCCACAGCGGTAGCGACTTCTCCTTCAACACAGCGCGCTTGGGGTTTGAGCAAGGGATCCGTCCCCATACGCTCTCCACAGATCTGAACGTTTTTAATACCGAGATCGTGGTGGATTTGGCCACCACCATGAGCAAGTTTTTGGCCTTGGGCATGACGCTGCCGGAGGTGATAAGGGCCGTTACAGGCAACGCGGCGCGGGCCATTCAGAAAAGCGATCAACTGGGATCCCTGCAGGTCGGTCGAGAGGCGGATCTGACGGTGGCAGAGCTGGTGCAGGAAGAGGCAGAATTGGTCGATGGCCGAGGGGGTACGTTACCCGTCAGCCAACTGCTCAAGGTTCGCGGCGTGTGTCGGGCCGGTCAGTTTCAGAAGATCGACCAGACCCCCTATGCCTTCCCCAATTCAGAAGTGCGCCAACTGGCCTGGGTGGGTGCAGAAATTGTGAATGAGGAGATCCCCTAATGACGGTAACTTCATCTGCAGAAGTCTCTCCAGAAGCGGTATCCACCGCCTACACGTGGGCAGCTTTTGTCCAGGAGATCGAGGCGGAGCTGGAAGCCCATCGCAACCGGGCCTTTACAGAGGCCCGCGAGCAAGCCTTTGCGCCACCTGAGGCCGAGATCAAGCCCTGGGGAAGGGAGCGCCTGGTGGAATGGCTCTGCTTTCAGACCTACTACGAATATCAAGCGATTTTATTCATCAGCAAATGGTTGCAGAACACGCCGGAAAAAGATGCGCTGGTGTTGCTCTGCCATCAAATTGAAGATGAGAGCAACCATTTTCGCTGGTTGGAGCGTCATTTGCAGGCAATGGGAGTGGCTTGGGAGGAATGGGAGCCGCTCCCGGAGATCCGAGCTTGGGTGGAAACCTTCTACGGATCCCTGCCGGATACCATCTCCCGCTTGGCCGCCCATAATTTGGCCGGGGAATCGGGGGCTTGCCGCAGCTTTGAGAGCATTCTGCCCCATTTGCCCCCCGATCTGCAGAAGACGATGCGCAAGATCTTGCCGGATGAGCAGTTTCACCTCAACCTGGGGCGACAGATCCTGAGCCGCTACTGCGTTAGCAACGAACAAAAGGCCCGTGCCCGCGACTACGCATTGCAGGTGGCAGAGCTAGAATCCAAGGCAATTGCAGCTTTCAACCGCAAGCTGGCAGCCTTGTCACCGGCTTGAGCCACTCTGGAGCAGATGCCCACTTTATGATCTCGATGATCTCGGATCGGCAGTGGATGGAACGGTGTCTATCCCTGGCCCGTTCCACGCCTCAGCGCCCCTCTCCCAATCCACGGGTGGGCTGTGTGATCGTGCAGGAGGAGCGGGTGGTGGGAGAGGGCATTCATCCGGGGGCAGGGCAGCCCCATGCTGAGGTGTTGGCTCTGCAACAGGCGGGATCCCTGGCCAGAGGGGCAACGCTCTACGTCAACCTGGAGCCCTGCAACCACTATGGCCGTACCCCTCCCTGTACCGAGGCCATCCTAGCTGCCGGGATCCGGCGGGTTGTGGTGGGGATGCAGGATCCCAATCCCTTGGTGGCTGGCAAAGGGATCCGCCGCCTGCAGGAGGCGGGGATCGACGTGACGGTGGGAGTGCTGGAGCGGGAGTGCCAGGAGCTGAACGAGGGGTTTGCCTTCGCCATTGTGCGGCAACAGTGTTTCGGCCTGCTGAAATACGCCATGACCCTGGATGGCAAGAGCGCCGCCGCCACCGGCCACAGCCGCTGGATCAGCAACCCTCTGGCGCGGCAATGGGTTCACCAACAGCGGGCCTGGCATGATGCCGTCATCGTTGGATCCCGAACCGTTTGGCAGGATAACCCGCGCCTCACCTGTCGCCTGGCGGAGTTGCAGGGATCCCAGCCGTTGCGGGTGGTCCTCAGCCGTTCCCTGAACCTACCTCCCGTCGCCCATCTGTGGCAGGTGGAAGAAGCGCCGACGTTGGTGATCACAGAAGCTGTGGCAACCCATCCTTTGTGGGGATCCCTGGCCAAGCAGGGGGTGGAGCTGCTGCATCTGCCCCAAGTAACCCCCTCGCGGGCGGCACAGGTGCTCTTTCAGCGGGGGTGTCTGAGTGCCCTCTGGGAATGCGGGGGCACGCTGGCCTGGGCAGCCCTCAAAGATGGGGCGATCCAGAAAGTAGCCGCCTTCATCGCTCCCAAGATCCTAGGCGGAGCCGCTGCGCCAACCCCGGTAGCAGGCGAGGGGATCCCTGATGTAAACCAGAGCTGGCAACTGGTGGAGCCCCGGCTGGAGACCTTGGGGGATAACTGGTTGATCATCGGAAAGATCTCCTCTTCAGTTGGCCACAGTAACCTACTAAAGTGACCAGCTTTCGATTGCCATACAGGGAGCTTCAGGTTTCTGAACGAACAGGCTGATATCTGTTCAATGTAAATGGATATACTCATCAGAAAAACACGGCATTTCTGCAAAGTGGGGTTCAGAATTGAGCTCAATTGTGCTAGGCTGGTCAATGTTTTGGGGGGGTCAATTGACGTTTTGGTAAGGTCAGCAAAATCAAGCTGTAGGGATCTATCGAGATTTTCCTGAGGTGAGCCTTGCAAACGGCAACGACGAAGACTCTAGCCTCTTTGTCCAGCCCTTCTTTGCTTGCCCAGTGAGCGGCTTGAAAGTCGTCCTATCTCATTTTCAAGTACAAATCCCAGGATAAGGAAGGGCATTGTGTTGAATCTTTTTGCCAGCCTGCTGTTTGCATCCGCTTTCCTCAGCCCATCGGGAAACGTCGTCATCGAGGGGGATCCGGGGGAATGGGTTTTCGCCGATCATCAAGTCCTAGAAGGGGTTACTCTAACCCTTCTCATACGGCCTGGAGAGAGCTTGGCCTCTTGGAGAGAGATGCTCTCCGTCATGGACGTTCATGTCGAGGGATCGCCGCGCTTTCTTGCCAACCACATGCGGGACAACCTCCTGGCCAACTGTCCCCAAACGACTTGGGAGTTCCATCGGGAGAGCGAAGAAGATGTGCTCTACGAGTTTCGCAGTGCTGGCTGTCGTGGAACGGTGAGTGGAGTTGAGGAACATGAGATTGGCCGGATCACCCGAGGCCCAAGCGGCAGTGTGCGCATTGCCTATGCCGCAAAGCCAGAGATGACGTCCGAAGTGCGAAGCCGCTGGCTGAACTTACTGGGCAGCGAGGTGGGGACAGCTCAGGGTTTTCCCATTCGCAACCTCAGCGGGGCGATTGCACAGCCTTCTTCCCCGGTTTCGGAAGCCCCAACCGCAGAGCGGCAGATCGCCCGGTGGCTGCAGGAAGCAACCGATGCCCTGAAGCAGCAGGAAGATTTGCTGGCCGAGCTGGATCGCCTAGGTCAGGAAGCGCAGGCGGATGCCCGTGCCTACAGCCAAGGAACCCCCAAAGAGGCGGGGCTAAGGACAATCGGCCTGTACCGAGGTCGGGGGGACGGCAGCCCTGGCGAGGCCACAACCGAGTTCAAGACCACTGACACCTTGATCTGGGCCATCTTGCCAGTGGGCAACCTTCCTGTCAACGCCAAGGTGGAGATGCTCTGGTACTACGAGGGCGGAGAAGCTGGGGGCGAGCAACTGATCCGCAGGCTAGATGTTCCCTGGGATCCCGGCGACACGGTGCAAGGCTATTTGAGCTTCAGCCAGCCCTACACCGGCCGCTACCGCGTCGAGATTCATGTCAACGGCGAGAAGGTGGGAGTTGGCCGCTTCACAATCCAATAGTCTCCTGCAAGAAGTACCCCTCCTACGGTTACACAGGCTTGGGGGTGGACAATCTCCATCACCAACTCCGACGGGGTGAAGACTGTTGTGCTGGGATCCAGAGGGGGGCTTGCTATCCTCGACGGGTTCTGCTGACAGGCCTGGCTTTGAGGTTGTAGATAAGGCTGGTGCGGTATTGCAACAGCAAATTGCGCAGATAAAGGGGCAAGTTGCGTCGGTAGAGGGAGCGGGTTTTGCGGTAGATAGACTTGCTGCGCCGGTTAATTGCTTGGCTGCGCCGCTGCAAAGAGGTTTGGAGTGGACGTTGGAGTGCCAGGGATCCGGGCGCACGCATAAACCTTGGCCGTACCATATCCCCCCTCGAGAGCGGCGTTGAACGTTGGATCCAGTGTAGGGGATCCTCAGGGGAGCAGCCGCCAGCGGGTCAGCCTATTCTGCAGGTGGTCTGCCCAGCTTGCCGAGATCCCGGCAAAAGCTTCATCCCTCTCCAGATCTTGCAGCAACTGCCGACCCAGAGGTGCCAGACGATACCGATCCGTGATCCCCTGCCCATCCACTTCCCGCCGCAACAGCCCTACCTGAATCAGCCACATCAGCTCCTGACTCAGAGTCATGGAGCATGAGGGACAAGGGGAGTCCTTATGTTCTTATTCAATTCTGTCAATGGCCGTTGAGCAGCAGGCTTGTTACAATAAATTACGATATGTTGATCATCCTTGCCATTGTTGTCCTCCTGGGATTCTGGGCGCTGCGCTTGATGGAGCAGGCTTTTCAGAGTCAGGAGTTCTCGCGCATGTTGGCAGGGACACTGGTGGCTGTGGCTGCCGGCGGCGTCTTGACCTGTTACTTTCTGATGAGCGATACCCTTCAGATGTTGTTTCATCTGCAAGCGCAGTCCCCCTCTTCCTACTCTCAAGATCTGCTCTCCGATCTGAGCTGGCTTGACTAGGCCAATTGGGTTGCCAGCCAGGCTCGGATGCTTCGGATCATTTGGTGGTTGGGGGCCAGTAGGTTCTGGTAGATCAACTGTCCAAAAGCATCGATGGGGCTGAACTCCTCCCCGACTTGGAAAGGATAGCTAAAACCCAGTGGAGTGAGGTGATCCCCCTCGAGATGCTGCCACTCGGTATAGCCTTGATACTTGCGGCAAAGCTGTTGGTAGAGCAGAGGAATGTCGTCAATATCATCCTGTCGAAATTCTACGAGCAGGTTGTTTCTAACCGGATACTGCTCCTCAATTAAGCGGTTGGTTTCTGTCGGGGAAGGCTCGAACTCCAACCACAGGTTCACAGGCGGCGAGGAGGATCCCATCCACATCCGCCACAGATCGGCAAGCTGTTGTTGAGGCCAAGCTTGGGCCAACAGCCGCAGCAATGGCAAAGCCCGATCTAGCCCGGCATTGCTGTAGGCCAGGAAAATATTGCCTCGCCGCTGGGATCCCAGAGAAGGAACGGCTAGACAAGAGAGGATCTGCAACTTACAGCCCAGGCTATGACCCAAACCAAACAGGGGCAACTCCAGCAAACCCTTGCTTTGCAGGCTTCTGTGCAAAGATTGGGCTGCGTTGAGCGCCAGTTGGGCGTGATCGATATCGGTGGTGTAGGGGGTGGCAACAACGGCCATGCCCATACGGGCCAGTTCTTCCAGCAGGCGGCTGTAGAACACTTGCGGGGCAGCTCCCACAAAAGCTCCACCCAGAAAGTGAACGACGGCGCGGGGTTGAGGGGGCAGAAGGAACCAAGTATGCCCATCGGTTTGCCAAGTTGGTGCCATGGTGTTGCAACCTCGCCTGCGAGTTTGTTGAAGCTTTCCCCATAACCCAGCGCTCGGCAGATCCCACTTTGCCCACTTTACGCCGGTTCCCCGCGCTGGCCAGCCCCTGGAACTCATCCTAATGGACATCTTGCCCAGACATGGGGATCCCCAGTTAACTTCTGATGCAGCAGGCAAAACTCTGCCCCGCCTCAGACTGAGGTTCTAGCACCGAAGGGTAGTGCGCTACACTCGCCGAGATTGGGTTTTGAGTGTAGGATCCCTGCTCAAAAGTTGCTGTGGCTGCTATGACTAGGGCAGTGGGTGGTGAGGGATCGTGATGAAGACTTCACAGCTTGCAAAAGGATGCCTGCTGATCGATTGTCGGGGCTTTGATGAAAAGACGATAAACCTATTTTTGGCGCCTGGGCCCGATCCCTACCGGGAAACAGAGGAATTTCTCCTGGACTGCGAGATGCGGGCAGATGAGCTGCCCCGACATTTGCGGCGGGCCTTGCTGGAGTTTCAGTTGTATTCCAATTCGGAAGGGATCCTGCTGCTGCGGGGCTTGCCCGTGGATCCCGGACTAGACCATACCCGCACACCGGCTCTGGCGCAGCGCTCTAAGGAGAAAACCACTTTTGTCAGCGAACGCTGCTTGGCAATGATCGGCAGCCGCTTGGGGCATTTGGTCTCCTACATCCAAGAAAAAAACGGGGATTTGTTTCAAAACTTGGTGCCTACTCCCGACAGCGAAGAGGTGCAATCTTCCGAGGGATCCCGCACCCGGCTGCAGTTTCACCGCGAGACGGTTTTTCATCCCTACTCACCAGAGTTTTTGCTGCTGTTTTGCCTGCGCCCCGACCATGATCGTGTGGCGGAAACCACCTACGCCAGCATCCGTCATGTCCTGCCTTTGCTGGGAGAGCGAGAGCGGGAGCTGCTGTTTGAACCCCTGTATCGCACTGGCATCGACTACTCCTTCGGCAACCGGCAAGCCCTGATCAATGGACCCATTTTGCCGGTGCTGTATGGCCGTCGAGAGGATCCCTTCTGGAACTACGACGAAGACCTGATGGTGGGGCTCACCCCCGAAGCCAGTCTGGCTCTAGAAGCCCTGAGGAAGGGAATCCACGCTGTCTACCGAGGCATCAAGCTGGAAACAGGGGATCTGCTCTGTATTGACAATCGCCGCACCGTTCACGGACGGACTGCCTTCTCTCCCCGCTACGATGGCTTCGACCGCTGGATCCAGCGCTCATTTGTGGTGCGGGATCTCGGCCTTTCGGCAGGGGATCGCCATCCCGGTGAGCGCATCATTCGCACCGCCTTCGCAACAGATGATGAGGCCCAAGCTGCCCTCAATGGGGAGCAGGTCTGTCTCAGAAGATCCTGAGAAGTTCGCAGACTTCAGCGCCATCCATAGCTCAAGTCCGTAAAAGTACTATTGGCGATTTCCCCGAAAGGGTTTGGATGAGTCGCCCCAGATTCTGATGTCAAAATACGTGATCCTCACGATGGCTATCGCAGAGCGTTTCCAGCATTCTAGGCTTATGAGCCAAAGCCATCAATTCTTCTCACGATTGCGAGGTTAAGATGAGCATTCGCCAGATCATCGATGAGGTTTTACAATCTTCGGTTTTAACTCTGCAGCAGGAATCCAGCATTAACCAAATCCTCTGGGAAAAAAACTATGATCTATCTGATCTAGAGGCTTTAGATAAGCTGGTGGAAGCCATTTTGCGCCAAGAGGTAAGGGCTGCTTCCGATCCCTGCTAGAAACCTAGCCTTGCTTGCAAACGACGGCAGATCTTGCTCAAAACTTACACACTTACACAACGCACAACTGAGAGCAATTGTGCATGCTCCTAGCATGAGTCGGGATGAGATTCCAATCTCTCGACAATTTCCCGGATTAAATGCTCATCAGAGCGATTGATCTCGGGGTGGAAAGGCGCCTGTTTTAAGTAGCGCTTGAGATCCTGGCAGGCTTGCTGCCAACGGCCCAACTGATAATACAACAGCCCGCGATCCCTTAGGTGGGGCAAGGATTCAGGGATCAACAACAAGATCCGTTCCGCTGCTGCCAAAGCGGGTTCCAGTTCGGCGCGGCTCAGATAAATTTGCTTGAGGTTGTTGAGCAAGCGTACCAAGATCAGGCGGGGAGGGGTGGGGCGTAGGTGGTGTTCTTGGAAAGGGATCCCAGGCCCGTAGATTTGCGACAAAAGCTCTTGACAATCTTCTGGAAATAAAATCTCCCCCTGCTGAAAGGGATCCACAAAAATCTCGGCGCCTGCAAACAGGGGCCGGATTAAAAAGTGGCCGGGCATGCCCACTCCTGCCATGGGAAAATCGATCCGCCGCGCCAGCTCTAGATAGATCAGCGACAGCGTAATCGGGATCCCGGTGCGCCGATCGATCACTTCGTTCAAAAAGCTGTTGCGTGGGTCGTAATAATCTTCGCGATTGCCACGAAAGCCCAGATCCTCAAAGAGATAGTGATTCAAGATCTTGATGACCCGCAGGGGATAACGCTCCGGGGGAAGGCGCTCTTGCACCTCTGCGGCCATCTCATCCAGAGCGGCCACATACTCTTCCACCTCCAGATCGGGATAGGCTTCTTGGGCAATCCAGAGGGCCGCCCGACCCAGATCGATGGGCTCCGATTGGATTTCAAGGGCAAAGCGTTGACGGGCAGCAGGAATGCTCATGAAATGTTAAATATTAAATATTGAGGTTCTTTGCAAGGATCTCGGTTAAAACAGCAACGTGCAGAAGCTGGTCAACAGCAAGGTCACCGCCGTCAGGAGCAGGCTAAAGCTCCAAAGCCGCAAAGCGGCAAGCAGCAGGATCCCGATCACCCAAATCAGCAGAGCATTCCAATAGGGTCGGTTGGGGGCTTTGGACACATTAATTTTCTGGAAGAAGGGCAGCAGGATGAACGATACATCCAACAACAGGCGCGGCAGCCGCAAATTGTCCGGCAGCGGCAGATCTCGCACCGCCAAATAAAGCAGCCCCCAGCTCAACAAAAGCGGGATTAGGAGCAGATAGTTGGATTCGGCCAGCAGGGGTCGATCCACCACCAGCGGAAACAGAGGGCTGATCCCCCAGAGCAGATAGAGGTAAAAGTTGAAGTTCAGCAGCGGCTGTAGCAGAGGGGGCACCTTGAAGCGTTGACCTTGGGATCCGATCCCGTTTACCTGAGCTGCAATTTTCTGGCCCAGGGATCCGCCTTTTTGAGGGGTTTGCGCTGCCGGGGCCGCCCGCCAACCGCAGTGGTCACAGTAGGGAGATTTGAACCGGTAGGCTGGGATCGGCTTGCCACAGGAAGGGCAACGTTGGATCGGACGAGGTTGAGAACTGGAAGCCATGACCACCCCGCGGTACTTCTGCCTTAGCATGCCCCAATGGCTCTCAGTTTACTCCCAGGGCAAACGACAATGTAATACAGGCTGCCCCCAAAGCCGCGCCGGCCATGACCTGCACGGGAGTGTGCCCCAGCAATTCTTTCAGGTAGGGTTCTGGAAAACGGTCGGCGCCCTTTTCTTCAAACCATTCTTCCAGGAGGCGATTCAGCACCCGCGCCTGTTTTCCGGCGGCTTGGCGGATCCCCGCGGCATCGTACATCACCACCAATGCGAAAACCACCGTCGCGGCAAACAGCAGGCTGTCCCAGCCTTCCTGCATCCCCACCCCAATGGACAAAGCCGTCACCAACGCTGCGTGGGAGCTGGGCATTCCCCCGGTTTCCACCAAGACTCGCAGGTTAACCTTGCCTGACCGCACATAGGAAAGGATCAGCTTGATGGCTTGGGCCAACACACTGGCCAGCAAAGCAACCCAGAGGACATGATTGGCCATCAACTGTTGCAGCATACGGCTCTCCAGCACAGACATGCGAGCAGGGTCTCCAGGGATCCCATCTAACTTGTCCTCTTGTCCTGCCCTAATGCTGACGGCGAGTGATGAAATCTGCCAGGGCCAACAGCGGCTCTGCCCGCGATCCATAGGGGCGCAACGCTTCCTTGGCCGATTGAATCAGCTCCTCGGCTTTTTGCCGGGAAGCCTCTAGGCCCAACAAGCTGGGATAGGTGGCTTTGGCGGCAGCTTGATCCTTTCCTGCCGTTTTGCCCAGTTGCTCGCTGGTGGCGGTGATGTCCAAAATGTCGTCCACAATCTGAAAGGCCAAGCCAATATCGCGGGCGTAGCGGCTCAGGCGGTCCAGCAGCTCCTCATCTCCCCCCGCCAGGATCCCTCCCGAAACCACCGAGACTTCCAATAGAGCGCCGGTTTTGTGGCTGTGAATGTACTCCAAAGTTTCCAGGGAAATGGCTTTGCCCTCCGACTCCAGATCCACCACCTGTCCCCCCACCAAACCGGTTGCCGCCACAGCATGGCCAATGCGGGCAATCACCTGCAACACCAACTGCGGCGGTACCCCCTGAGTTTGGCTAGCAATGTGCTCAAAGGCAAAGGCCAGCAGGGCATCTCCTGCCAAGATGGCAATGTCTTCGCCGAACACCTTGTGGTTGGTGGGTTTGCCGCGGCGAAAGTCGTCATTGTCCATGGCCGGCAGATCGTCATGGATCAGCGACATGGTGTGGATCATTTCCAGGGCACAGGCGGTAGGCAGAGCCTGCTCCACAGTGCCGCCGGCCAACTCGCAAGCAGCCAGACAAAGGATCGGCCTGAGGCGCTTCCCCCCTGCCAATAGGCTGTAGCGCATCGCCTCGTAAATGCGCTCCGGATAGGCGGGAACCAAAGCTGCAGAGAGAGCTTCTTCCACCTGTTGCTGACGCTGGCTCAGGTAGGCTTTCAGGTTAAAGGTTTGGGCAACCAAGCGGGGTTTCCTCTCAACTCGGCAATGGGGGGATCCTTGTCGAGCCGTTCTTCAACAGACTTGTCAGGTGTCATTATCTCATGTCCACTTTAATTGGGGATCCCAGCCCAGAGGCCAAAAGGGTAAGAAGTAACAGCAAGTTGCAGCCGATGAAGAAACTGCAGGGATCCTGAGCCGCCAACTTGCGGTTGCTGTCGCCACAATGTCAGGATTCATAAGGATCTTTAGCCGGATTGCCCTCCTATGTCCCACTCGCCTGTTCAGCTCAGCGCCACCTCCTCCACCGCCAGCGGTGCGGAGCACTTGGGTGACCGTTTGCTGCGGGCGGCCCGAGGGGAAGTGCTGGATCGCCCTCCAGTTTGGATGATGCGCCAGGCGGGTCGCTACATGGCGGCCTACCGCGAGCTGCAAAGCAAGTACACCTTTAAGCAGCGCTGCGAGATCCCGGAGCTGGCCGTCGAGATCTCGTTGCAACCGTTTCGGGCCTTTGCCCCTGATGGAGTGATCCTGTTCAGCGATATCCTCACCCCCCTTGAGGGCATGGGCATCCCCTTTGACCTGGTGGAGCATCAGGGGCCGATCATCGACCCGCCGATTCGTTCGCAAGCCCAAATTGAGCGCATTCGCCTCCTGGAACCGGAAGAAAGTCTGCCTTTCATCAAGACCATTCTCAGCACCCTGCGCCGCGAGGTGGAAGGAAAAGCGACGCTGCTGGGATTTGTCGGCTCCCCCTGGACTCTGGCCTGCTATGCCGTGGAAGGGCGCAGCTCCAAAGATTATGCCCACATCAAAAGCTTGGCCTTTACACAGCCGCCATTGCTGCATCAGTTGCTGAGCAAGCTGGCCGACAGCATTGCCCGCTACGTGATCTACCAGATCGAGTGCGGCGCCCAGGTGGTGCAGTTGTTCGATACTTGGGCCGGACAGCTCAGCCCAGCCGATTACGAGTGTTGGGCCTTGCCCTACCAAAAGCAAATTGTGGATCAGGTGAAAGCTCGCTATCCGCAGGTGCCGCTGATCCTCTACATCAACGGCAGCGCCGCTTTGCTGGAGCGGGTGGGCAAAGCCGGCATCGACGTGTTCAGCCTCGATTGGATGAGCGATATGGCAGAGGCCAGGGCCCGCCTGGGATCCCTGGCGGTGCAGGGCAATCTGGATCCGATGGTGTTGCTGGGATCGCCAGAGTTCATCCGGCAGCGCACCCTAGAAGTGATTCAAAAAGCCGGATCCCGTGGACATATCATGAACCTGGGCCACGGCATTCACCCAAGCACTCCAGAGGCCAATGTCCATTACTTTTTCGAGACGGTGCGCCAGTCGGCAGAGCTGATACATTTACGCTGAACACTGCCGAACATCACTGTTCAACTATGCAGCGATAGCATTCTGTTTGTTTCCATTCGCGTTAGCGGGACGGAGTCCAAACAGAATGGCGGTATCCCGCAAAGCTTTGAGTAGAATACCCAAAGCGCAGTTTCCGTGTCGTCTTACTACCAATTTTCTGCTTTGCTTTGGCTACCATGTTGGCAGACTCGAAAGTAAACAGAAAGATCAACTGGTAGTAATCCGTACTGAACATATTATACATTATTTTCAGTATAGTTGAGCTTATTATTGACTAGAGTCATGCTCCTAAAAGCCCTCTAGCCTAACAGGCAGCGCGAACCCCTCCTCCCTGAAGCGTTTTGCTCAACTTTTGCTCTAAGGTTGCACGGCCATCTCCAGGGATCCCCGGTGTACATCAGCGTCATCATTCCCACCTACAACCGCCGTCCCATTTTGGAGCAGTGTCTGCGGGCCTTGGCGCAGCAACAGCCCGGCCCCTACGAGGGCTACGAGGTGGTGGTGGTGGACGACGGCTCCACCGATGGCACAGTGGAATGGCTGCAGAACAACCCCATCGGCTTGCCCCAGTGGAAACTGTTGCAGCAGGAGCACCGCGGCCCCGCCGCTGCCCGCAACTTGGGGTTTCGCCACGCCCAGGGATCCCTCATCGTCTTTATCGACAGCGACCTGGTGGTGGTGGATCACTTCTTGGCCAGCCACGCCCAGATGCTGCGGCGGCACGGCGTTACAGGGGATCCCCGCTCCCCCCACGAGGCCAAGGTCTTCACCTACGGGCGGGTGATCAACACGAGCAATTTTCAGGATCCCCGCTCCGAACCCTTCAAGCCCACCGATTTTTCGGCAGCCTTTTTCGCCACCGGCAACGTGGCCATTGCCCGCCATTGGTTGGAGCTGGCCTGCGAAACCCCCGCCGGCCCCTTTGACGAGCGGTTTCACCTCTACGGCTGGGAAGACCTGGAGCTGGGGGTGCGGCTAAAGCGTTTGGGCTTGCGCCTGGTCAAGTGCCCCCAGGCCACCGGCTACCACTGGCATCCGCCCTTTGAGCTGCAGCAGATCCCGGCCCTTATCGAGCGGGAACGGCAGCGGGGCCGCATGGGTATTCTCTTTTACCAAAAACACCCCACTTGGGCCGTGCGCCTGATGATCCAACTGACGCCCCTGCACCAATTCCTGTGGGGCCTTTCATCCCTGGGGGGCTGGCTGAACGAGAAGCGGGTGGAACCGCTGCTGCGCTGGTTGATCCGGCATGGCCGCTCGCAGTTGGCCTTGGAGCTGTGCCGGATTTTTTTCCTCAACTGGTACAACGTGCAGGCCGTTTACGAAAGCTACAGAGCGATGAAGGCGCGAAATAAGGGGATCCACTCGGCTTGAGCTGCCACCAGGGCGGGGTAAATAAGCTGGCCATAATCCTTGCCCGGAATCAGAGGCTGGCCGGGATCCGGATCGGCACAGCTCAGGGGTTCCCAAACGGCGCCGGCCCCCTTGACAATGACCCACACTGCCGCCACATCCCAGATCTTGGGCGAGCGTTCTACCGCCCCCAAAAGGCTGCCACCGGCCACCGCCAGCAGGTTGTAGGCAGCGCCCCCCAACATCCGCGCTTTGCAAGGGAATTGCGGGCTAATCCAATGGCTGCTGCGGGAACAGAAATTGAACAATTGGTTGGGGCCGGGTGAGGCGGTGCTAGGACGGATTGGCTGGGGACAGGCGGGATCCCGGTCGTGGCGGGTGAGAAAAGCTCCTGCTGCTGCATCCCCAGGAAACCGAGGCCAATAACCGTAAAAAGTCTGGCGGATGGGCGGCAGATGGACACAGCCAAACACCGGCACGCCCCAATGCAGCAAAGCCAAGGAGCTGCCCCAAATGGGGATCCCACGGGCAAAATTGGTGGTGCCATCCAAAGGATCCACTACCCAACACCACTCCTTCTCGGGAAAAATGTGGTTGGATTCCTCGCTCAGATAACCGTGATCGGGGTAGGCAGCGGCAATGGCCCCTTGAAAAGCGCGATCCGCCCACTGGTCAGAAGAGGTTACCAAGCTGCCGTCGGCTTTTAAGGACTCCGTCCCGCTGGCGCGAACCGTAGGGTGGGCCTGGCCAAAGTCTGCCAAGAGCTGGGATCCCACGCTGGCCGTAGCCTGCAAGGCAAACTCGGTAACCTCCAGCCAGAAAGGGGATAGAGCAGCAGTTGCAGAAGGAGCACTCATGCCCCAATCCTAGCGGGATCCCTGGCTTTTGGGGTGGAAAAGGGGTCGCAATGGCAGCGGATCCCTCACAAGCAGGTTCTAGGCCCATAAGCTGAATAGAATCAAATCATAGGTAAACTCCCCAGCTGGCCACCCTCCTCCATGAACCAGCGCCTGATTGGACAACTGATTGGCAACCGCTACCGGCTGACCCGCCACATCAGCGAGGGTGGCTACGGCAATGTGTTCGAGGCGGTGGATACCCAGCTCAATGACGAGCTGGTGGCCGTCAAGTTGTTGCGCCCGCCGCCCCCGGACATGGGCCCAGAGTACTACCAGCAACTGCAGCAACGCTTCATGGATGAGGCCAGGGTCAGCGCTCTGTTGGGCGAGCACCCCAACATCGTGCAGGTGCGCTCTTACGGCCTGTACCAAAACCAGCCCTATCTGGTGATGGAGTACCTGAATGCCAAACCCTACAGCGGCCAGGGGTTGGACTATGTGCTGGCTCGGGAAGGCCCCTTGCACCCAGAGCGAGTGGTGAACTTGGCTCTGCAAATTTGCTCTGCCCTGCACCACGCCCACAACTTTCAGATGGATCTGGGCAAGCACTCCATTCGCGGCGTCATCCACCGCGACATTAAACCCAGCAACATCTTTGTGCAGAAAGGGCCCGATGGGAAAGAGCGGGTCAAGATCCTGGACTTCGGCATTTCCAAGCTCATGGGGGAGACCTCTCGTGGCCTGACGCAAACGGGCTATTTTTTGGGCACGATGGTCTACGCCTCGCCCGAGCAAATGCGCGGAGAAAAGCTGGATGGCCGCTCCGACATCTATTCCCTGGGGGTGGTGCTGTACGAGCTGTTAACTGGTGCGTTGCCCTTCGAGCCGGATACCGACACCTTGCAGGGCTGGTACCACGTCCACAACTTTCAAAAGCCCCGCCCCTTCCAAGACCACAAGCTAGCCCACCCCATCCCTGCTGCTCTGGAGAGGGTCATCCTCCAGTGCCTAGAGAAAGACCCTGCCCTCCGCCCAGCCAACATGGAAGGGCTCAGCCAGCAGCTACAGGCTGTCTATGGAAACAAGGTTGCCCCTCCTGCCCCGTTCGTCCCCTCAAATTCCTCTCGTTCACCTCAAGGTGTTCGCCCCCCGCGGATCCCGACCGGATTTGGCCAGCCGACTTCCCAACAGCCCCGAACTGCCCCAGTTGAGGAAGAAAAGCTCCAGCAGGCGGTCAGTCTGATCGAGGCAGGCGAGTACAAGATGGCCGTCCATCTGCTCAATGAGCTGATCCAGAGCGCCCCCAACGAAGCCCGCTACTATCTCTACCGCGGCCTGGCCCACCAACGGCAGGGACATTGGGGCCTTGCCCAGATGGATTATCAAGGGGTGCTGCGGCTGGAGCCGGGTAACCCTTCAGCGGAACAGGGGCTGCGCGAGGTGGAACAGAAGGTTGGGCAGGAACATGTCAACAGCAAGTCCGGCTCTCATCTGTTGGATGCACCCCTGAATGCACCCCGCCTGGGCAAAGGGTCGGCGTTGAGTTGGCTCTTGGCCAATTTGGGGGCGGCTGGGATCGGCTACCTGGGGCTGGGGGCATCAGCGCCTCTGCTGGCGGCTTTGGGATCACTACAAGAAGCGGTGGCTGGAGCCGGCCTTGGCTTGCTGATGGGGCTGCTGCAGTGGCTGGTGTTGCGGCGGCAGGTTTCGGTGGGATGGGTGGCTGCAACTTTGCTGGCCACGGCTTTGGGCTGGGCGGCGGCGGATTTCCTCGCTCCCCAGGTGGGGGTAGCAACCTCTGCTTTTAACCCGACGGATCCCTGGCTCCAAAATGTCTTGCAGGCAATGGGAGATGCGCTGCGCGGTTTGCTGGTGGGGGTCGGCGTTGGTGGGCTGCAATGGGCCTTGTGGTCTCAGCGCTGGAAAGGTAGCCGGGCTTGGATCTTGGCGGCAGTTGCCGAAGGGGCAGGATCGGCTCTGTTGATGGGTTGGCTGCTGGACAATACTACCTTGAACAGTTGGCTGCTGCTGATCGTGGGGCTACTGGCCAACACGCGCCCCCTTAGCGCAATGGTGCTTTTGAATTTGCGCCGGATCCCTCCTGTTCAAAGTCAACAACAAGCCCCTTAGCCCACAGGGATCCCATCTGAGTTCTCTCTCTCAAGAAGAGGGAAAGACAGGAATCAAAACCGCTCATTATTTTTCTCACGATTTTTCTCACGGTTACCGGGGAGCGCCGTGAGATCCCCAGCTCAGAGCTACGCGACTGGTTGTAGGGAGTAGGGTCGTTTGAGCTAGTAAACTACCCGACTCCGACCACTAAAGCGGTACGGAGCGGGCTTTCAGTAGCCCTGAGCCTGCTCTGCTCCACCAGAGAACAAAACAGGCCCGAACCTCTAGGCTGGTTTACGGCAGCCCCCAAAAGCGCAATCACCTTCGCACCGTTAAAATCCGCATCCCCTTCCCAACCGCAGTGCCCGCATT
>NZ_JBSSAG010000035.1:0-29584 GCF_054058395.1 Thermostichus sp. OS-CIW-26
CTGTTCAACTGCTGTCCATTCCAATTGTCCCCCTCTGACGTATGGGCAATATCTGTCCTTCCAAAGTCCACCCCGATCACCTTGTCGGTATCTTGCTGCTTGGGTGGTTTTTCCTCTACGCAAATCTGGATGTAGTAGGAGCCATCTTTGCGCTTGATCAGCGTGGCGGCTTTTGGGTTGGAACCAGCCAGCATCCCGCGCTGGTAGTTACCAATGGCCAGCCCAAAGCGCTCCCGACCCTCCACCGTGGCCAGCGACACCGTCCAGTCTTTCTCGCGAAACGAGAAGATACGTGCGTCGTAGGCGACGAACCTACGCTTGAACTCTTTAACCGGACGGTTGCGCTGTCTCGCCACTTTGCGAGCGCCTGCCACCCGCCTGCACACCTGTTGAGCCAAGTTACTGGACAAGCCAAACCGGGCGCGAATCTCGTAGTAGCAAAGGGATTGCAGTTTGACCGCGTTGACGATCTTCTCCGGCATGTTTTGGTTGACCCAGTTCAATGCCTGTACAAAGGCATCCATCGTCGCGTCCAATTTGGCGGCTTGCGATGGGGACACCTTGAGCTTACAGGATATGGTCAGGACTTGGCTCATAAGTTCATTGTACTTCAATTGTACTTCATCAAAGCGCATTCCTCCCGGCACTGACCCTACGGGTACAGTGCGGGGCTCCTGCGATTTCTAGCTGAATCGAACCCCAGGTTAGTTTCCGACCTACAATCAAGCTAGAGCAGCTCTTTTGGCTTGACCAAGCTATGCAAACCCTGGATCGGCCCAACGCCCCCACCCAGCAGCCCTACCCAGAACCGGTCTATCCCCGTCGCCCCACCCGCACGGTGGCCGTAGCTGATGTGTTGATCGGCAGCCAGCACCCGGTGGTGGTACAGTCCATGATCAACGAGGACACCCTCGACGTCGACGCGGCAGTGGCCGGGATCCGCCGTCTGCACGAGGCAGGCTCAGAGATTGTGCGGGTTACCGTTCCCAGCATGGCCCATGCCAAGGCGATGGAGGCGATTCGGGAGAAGCTGATCCAAACCTACAAGCCGGTGCCTTTGGTAGCCGATGTCCATCACAACGGCATCAAGATCGCCCTGGAAGTAGCCAAATACGTGGACAAGGTGCGCATCAATCCAGGGTTGTTCGTCTTTGAAAAACCTCAGCCCGGTCGCACAGAATATACCCAAGCCGAATTTGAGGCCATCCGCAACAAAATCCGGGAAACTTTCACCCCCCTTGTCCAGACCCTCAAAGCCCAGAACAAAGCCCTGCGCATTGGGGTCAATCATGGATCCCTGGCAGAGCGGATGCTCTTCACCTACGGGGATACGCCTGAGGGCATGGTGGAGTCGGCCCTGGAATTTGCCCAAATCTGCGCCGAGCAAGACTTTCACAATGTGGTGCTTTCCTTCAAGGCCTCCCGCCCGCAGGTCATGTTGGCGGCCTACCGGCTGGCAGCCCGTCGCTTCGATGCCCTGGGCCTGAATTACCCCTTCCACTTAGGTGTCACCGAGGCGGGCGATGGAGAATATGGGCGCATCAAGTCGGCGGTGGGGATCGGAACCCTCTTAGCTGAAGGGATCGGCGACACGATTCGGGTTTCTCTTACGGAAGCGCCGGAAAAGGAGATCCCGGTGGCCTACGGCATTTTGCAAGCTCTGAACCTGCGCAAAACCATGGTGGAGTATGTGGCCTGCCCTTCCTGTGGCCGCACCCTGTTCAATTTGGAGGAAGTGCTGCAGAAGGTGCGTGCTGCAACTCAGCATCTGGTGGGGTTGGACATTGCCGTGATGGGCTGCATTGTCAATGGGCCGGGAGAGATGGCCGACGCCGACTACGGCTATGTGGGTAAGACGCCGGGGGTGATCTCCCTCTACCGCGGCAAAGAAGAAGTGAAAAGGGTGCCGGAATCGGAAGGCGTGCAGGCGCTGATCGATTTGATCAAAGCCGATGGGCGCTGGGTGGATCCCCCTTCTTCCCATTAACTCTGCTTCCCCCTCAAGAGGCGACCTGCCCAGCCATCCTGCCGCGCTCTTGCTTCGCTCAGAAACTGGCTAGTGGCGTTTGCCACGCAGGGCTTTGGCGCGGTTGTTCACCTGCCTTACAAACAGAGGCAGCAGGTGCGCCTGGATATATTCAAACGCTGCTTGTAGACCTTCTTTTTCGTAAACCAGGCCGATTTCCGCCTCAACCTGCGTGGGATCCCTAAAGGCCGACAAAAATTGGTTGGAGGTCAGCCAAGTGAAGAGTTCTGCGCGATTCAGGTCACAACTGGGCGGGGAGGGCACTTGCCAGTCTTGAGGTGGCCCAAGCAGCCACTGCCGGGCAAACAAGCTCAACACCGCATCCCCCAGCCAAGCCTTGTCGCGACGGGATCCCTCGTCCAACTGGGCCACCTGCTGTCTGATGGTCTGGCCGGTTGGGGAGAGATGGGATCCTGTCGGCATGGAAGTGGCAAGTGCGCAAGGACTGGCAGCAGACAAGCCCGGCGGCAAAGCGCCCCTGCCTCATTTTAAGATAGGGTCTGGCCCGTTGCAGATGGAGTGTGGCATTGTGAGGATCCTTGGAGCATGTTGTTGGAGCTAACCCCAGAAGAATGCGAATCGGTGATTCCGGTGGTGCCAACGCGCCTTCAGTATGCGGCTTACTGGAGCGATGCCCTCAAGAGCACGGGCCGCATCATCACGGCCATTTTGGTGGGTGTGGCGTTGCTGGTTCTCTCTCGCGCTTTCGGCGAGGGATCCTTTCTGGGGGCAATCGCCTTCCTGGTCGGGATTCTCTCGTTGCTCTATCCCTTCCTGTGGGGGCCGCTCTACACCATCTCCCGCCGTCAGCTAGCCTTTCGCGAGATTCCCTATGGGGGATTGTTTTTTGGGCAGGTGTTGCGCACTCGCCGCTACGAGGTGGTGGTGGAAGAGCGAGAAAAGCTGGATGAAGAGGGCAACTTCTACATTGAAGAGGTGCGGGAGCGCCAGTTTGAGATGGAAATTGGCGATGAGACCGGAGTCGTCTATCGTGTGCGGGCCAAGGACGATCCCCGCTACAGGCGAATTGTCAAAAAGCAATCGGTGCTCGGGTTGGTGAAAGCCTATTCCCGCGATTTGCAGCGCCGGCCCACCTTGAGCGAGGTCTATGTGGTCAAGCTGGGGGAGTGGGTGGGAGATGTCTCCTATCTGGATCGGGAGGCTTTTTTGGATATGGCAGATGAGCTGTTGGAGCTACAGGCCCAAGGACAAGCTTGATCCCCTGGATCCCTGGTGTTCTCTGGGATGGAGGGGAAGGGATCCCTGCCTTTTTATTCTGAAACCTAAACGGCTGCCTATCCGGGAGCGCCGCTTTTAACGCTGGGTTAGCCGCATTATTGTACTGGCCAGGGGTAGGGTTGGGTAGTTTACTGTGGACTGGCGGGAGCTTTAAACTGAGGGCTGTAAGCTAAAAACAACTGCCATGGGCGATCCTCTCACCCCCCAAGTTAGCGAGCGCATCTGCAAGCACATGAACGAAGATCATGCCGATGCAATAGCCCTCTACGCCAGGGTCTTTGGCCAGGTGGAAGGAGTTACCCAAGCCCGCATGCAGGCCATTGACCCGGAAGGGATGGACTTGCGGGTGCAGGTCGACGGGGCCGTACAAACGCTGCGGATCCGCTTCGACCACCCCCTGCGGGACTCCGAGGACGCCCATCAAACCTTAATTGCCATGGTGAAGCAGGCTCGCGCTCAAGTTAAACAGGCTACAAAGTGATGAGAGATACAGTTGAGGCTTAGCTGGCCTGCTGTAGGAGCAGATCCAACTGGCCGCGAGCCTCTAGCGCGTAAAGATCGTCGCAGCCGCCGATATGCTGGTCGTTGATGAAAATTTGCGGCACCGAACGGCGGCCGTTGGCCCGCTTGGCCATTTCCGCCCGTGCTGCCTCGTCTCCATCGATGGCGTACTCGATATACTTCACGCCTTTGCGATCCAGCAGTTGCTTAGCCCGGATGCAAAAGGGACAAAAACGCCAGGTGTAAATCTCAACAGTCATAGGAAAACAACAAACGCTTTTACATAGCTTAACATTTTCACGGAGCCGGGATCCCTTTCCTTGCAAACCTGGGGTTTTCTGCCTCCCATGGTCTAGTTGGCTTCCTTCCAATTGTGGCCAATTTGGATATCCACCACCAGCGGTATGGAGAGGGGCACCGCTCCTTCCATTTCTGTTTGGATCAGCGGTTTTAGGGCCTGCCATTCCGAGGGATCCACCTCAAACACCAGCTCATCATGCACTTGCAGGAGCAGGCGGGAACGAAAGTTCTGCAGCTTTTGCTGCAGGCGCACCATTGCCACTTTGATGATGTCTGAGGCGGATCCTTGAATGGGAGCATTCACAGCTGCTCGCAATTCCGCTTGTTTGCGATGGCCTGTCAGACGAGACAAATTGGGAAAATAGCGACGGCGACCCAAGATCGTTTCTACATAGCCATGCTTTTCCACAAAGGCTTCAGTGGAGCGCAGATAGGCAAAAATGCCGGCGTAGCGCTCGTTAAATCGCTGTAAAAATTGCTTGGCTTCCGACAAAGAAACCCCCGCAGTGCGGGCAAAGCGCTGCGCTCCCATGCCATAGATCACCCCATAGTTGATCGTTTTGGCCAGGCGGCGTTCTTCGCTGGTTATTTCCTGTTTTTCCAGGAGCAGGCGGGCGGTCAGGGTATGCACATCTTCTCCTGAGCGAAAGCCTTCCAGCAAGGCAGGTTCTTGGCTGAGATGGGCCAAAATGCGCAGCTCAATTTGAGAGTAATCTGCTGCCGCCAATAGCCATCCCTCTTGGGGAATAAAAGCTTGTCGAATCCGGCGACTGAACTCGGTGCGAATGGGAATATTTTGCAAGTTGGGGTTTGAGGAGCTGAGCCTGCCGGTGGCAGTAACGGTTTGGTTAAAGTCGGTGTGGACTCTGCCGGTATCGCTTCTTACCAGGGCAGGCAGAGCATCCACATAGGTCGATTTCAGCTTGGCCAAGGTGCGGTATTGCACGATGGTTTCGATGAGAGGATGATCCCCCTCTAGCTTTTCCAAAACCGAGGCATCAGTGGAATAGCCAGTAGCCGTTTTGCGGGTTTTGCGAATGTCCAATTTCAGCTTTTCAAAGAGCAGGGATCCCAGTTGTTTGGGAGAATTGAGGTTAAAGGTTTCTCCAGCCTGGGCATAAGCTTTCTGCTCCAAACTTTGCAGCTCTTGTTCCAGCTCTTGGGAAAATTGCCTCAGAAACTCGGTATCAACGCGAATGCCGATCCACTCCATCTCTTCCAAAACTTGGGCCAAGGGCAGCTCGACTTGAATAAAAAGATCCCACAGGCGTGGATCGGTTTTCTGCAGCTTTTCGGTGAGGATTGGCACCAGACGATAGGCACAATAGGCGTCGGTTCCACAGTATTCTGCAACTTTGGAAATCGGGATATCGGCAATGGACTGTTCCTTGCCCAGCAACTTTTTGTAGCTGGTGGTTGGCAAACCCAAATGGGTAGCTGCCAAATCGGCCAAGTTGTGGCTGGCTTCTGGATCCAAAACGTAGCTGGCCAACATGGGATCAAACTGGATCCCTTGCAGGCGGATCCCGTGGGCGCGGAAAATGCTCAGGTCGTACTTACAGTTTTGTAGGCTTTTGGGTCGGTTGGGATCTTCCCAAAGGGGTTGCAGGCTTTGTTTAACCAGCTCCCAATCCAGGTTGGATCCCTGGCGGTGGCCGATGGGCAAGTAGGCGATATCTCCCTCTGACCAACAACAGCCGATCCCCACCAATTGGGCATCCCGTGGATCTAGACTGGTGGTTTCAGTATCCCAAGCTACGATCCCTGGGCAGGCCAACAGCTCTTGCCGCAAAAGCTCCAGTTGCTCCGGCGTATCGATGATGCGCACTGCCGGCAGAGAAGGGACGGGATCCACGGCAAAATCAAACCACAGGGCTTCGTCAGGAGCGTTTGCGGGATCCCCGGTGGGATTAAAAGCGCCAACCACCTCTGCCTCGGTTGGGATCCCCCCCAAAGCCGTTTGTATTTTGCGCACTTGGGCGATGAAGCTGTGAAACTCCAATTTTTCCAGCAGCGGCAGCAATTCTGCTTGATCAAACCCGGTTAATTTCATGCTCTCCCAGTCGGGAGAAAGAGGAACGTCGCATTTGATCCGAGCCATAAATTGCGAGTGATGGGCCGCCGGGATCCCTTCTTTGAGGTATTGCTGGACTTTTCCTTGGATCTCGTCCAGGTGGTCGAAAATTTCATCCAAACTGCCGTAGCGCTCCAGCAGCTCCACAGCTCGCTTGGGGCCGATCCCTTTCACCCCGGGAATGTTGTCAGAAGGGTCACCACAGAGGGCCTTATAATCCACCACCTGCCAAGGCCAGATGCCCAATTTTTCTTTCACTTGTTCGGGGCCAAACTCGCTGATGCGATCTTTGCTGTTGAGGTGCAAAACCCGAACTCTTCCATCGGTATCGATCAACTGGAACAGATCTTGATCGCCACTTAAGATCTGCACCCGGTAATCTTGGGGGGCTAGCCTACTGAGGGTGCCCAAAATGTCATCGGCTTCAAAACCAGGCACCACCAAAATCGGGATGCGTAGTGCCGTCAACACCTGCTTCAGGTTCTCCACATCTTCGATAAACTCCGGTGGCGTTTCCGGGCGGCCTGATTTGTAGGTTTCGTCGGCCTCGTGGCGAAAAGTGGGCTGCCGTGTATCAAAGGCAACGGCTACATGGGTAGGGGTGTATTTGTCCAAGACTTCTAACAGCGATTTCAAAAAGCCAAAGCTGACGCTGGTGGGGATCCCAGTGGAAGTGCGCAACCCCCCCTCGCGGCTGTAGGCAAAGGCGTAGAAGGAGCGATAGGCCAGAGAGTGACCATCCACCAGCAGCAGTGTTGGAGTTTGCCAAGCCATCAGCTGATACCTTGAGGGTGAATCTAGCCTATCGGATCTGGGCTATGGGCAGAAGGGATCCCACATCCGTCTCAAGAACTCGAGCGGCGGGCTGCTGCCGACACCCAATGGCAACTTCTGTAATCACAATCTGTAGGCACAATCTGTAATCACAACTGGCTAGGACGAGATCCAAAAGCCCATCGACGGGCCCGCCAACCCTGATTTCCGTTTTGCGGGCTACAATGCTCATGCCCATTTTTTCAATTGGTTGGCTCAATCGGCAATACCTAAATTTGTTACCCAGTTGATCACCCAAAGCATTGCCCTCTGGTTCTGGACAAAATACAGCCCACCACAATGCTCTTCTCTTCTCAGCAAATCCTGCCCCCATCTCTCTACCCACCCCTGCATTGGGGCCTCAAGACCCTCTTTCCCGACGGCCTGTGGGAGTTGCCGGCAGATCCCCATACCCAGCGGGTGGCTCTGACCTTTGACGATGGCCCTCACCCTGAGTACACCCCTGCTTTGTTGCAGGTTTTGATGGATTTTCAGGTGCCGGCCACGTTTTTTGTGTTGGGAGAACGGGTGCAGCGCTGGCCCCACCTGGCCCGTCAGATCCGCCAACAAGGCCACCGCATTGGCCTTCACGGCTGGCAGCATCGCCCTTTTACCGAGCTTGCCCCTGGAGAGCTTTATCAGAGCCTGAAGCGCAGCCAAACCACCCTCGTGGCTGCCTGTGGCGGGATCCCTGACGATTATCGGGCTGTGCGCCCGCCCAATGGCTTGTTTTGGCCGCAGACGCTTGCGGATTTGCGCCGTTGGGGCTTTTGTCCGGTGATGTGGAGCGTGGTGCCTGAGGATTGGCTGATCCCACCGGTATCGGTGGTGGTGGAGCGGGTGCTGGCCCAGGTGCGGCCTGGCTCCTTGATCGTGCTGCACGATGGGGTACAAGGAGGAGCCCAAGTGGTTGAGGTAACGCGGCAGTTGATCCCAGCTTTGAAGAAGCGGGGATTTGAATTTGTCCACTTGCCGGATCCCTGAGATCTTTCCAGTTGGGGAGAAATTAAATACAGTAGAGGCACGCGTAGGCAAGAGGGTCAAGCCATGGGCGCACGCAAGATCATCTACGGCATTTTTGGGCAACGGGCCGGCAGCGTCATCGTCGGAACTTGGAACTGGCTGTGGGGGATCCCGGTGGAGAAAGGCGGCACAGGAGCGGTGATGGTGGCGGAAGAATCCCTACGCACCATGCAGGAGACGGTTCAGCGTCTCACGGAAGCCGTTGCCACCCAAGTGGCTGCCTATCAGCGGGCTGAACAAAAGTACATGCAAAAGGTGCGGGAGTACCAGGCCCTGGAGAACAAGGCTCGCCTGGCCGCCCAACGGGGCGATCAAGAGGCTGCCCGCCTGGCTATGTCCCAAGCGCTGCAAATTGAGGCCATTCTCGGCCCCCTTAAGGAGAACGTGGAAACTGCCGAGCGCTACGTCAACGCCGCCAAGCAAAAGCTGGCCCGCGAGAAAGAGCGATTGGCCGCTTACAAGAGCGAGCTGAGCAACCTCAAAGACATCAACGAGGTGAACCAAGCTCTGGAGCAGATGGCCCGCGTCAACAATTCCTACAACATCGACTCGGCCAAGTCGCAATTTGAGGCGGCGAAGAATGCTATCCAGGCTCGCCAGCTCAGATCCCGAGCCATGAGCGAGCTCTCGGAAGATCGCAGCGAGCAGATTGCTGCCCAATTGGATGAAATGGCCATGGACGATGAAATCTCCCGCCGCTTGGCAATGCTCACCGGCCAAGGAGGTGCCCAGGCCAACCTGCCGCTACCGGATCTGGATTTCGAGAAGCGGCTCCCCCAATAGCGGCAGTTGCTTCCAAGCTTGGGGATCCCTCGCTTTTCAACCCACGTCGGCAACCCCGCTGCTAAGTTGCAGGGGGAGTTTTCCGTTGGGAATTGACGGTCAACGGGCTAGAGGGAGTGCGCTCGTACTAGGATGATAAAGGAACAATAGGCAACCCATCTGAGGAGAGGATCCCAGCAATGTCAGCAGCACGAGGCGGGCATTCTGCCCGATCAGGCCTGTGGCCCACTTACGCAACCAGCCCGTGGCTGTCTAGAGCGCTGTTGCTGCTCTGTGTCTGCCTCAGCTTGGTGGTCGGTGCCTGTTCCGCAGGCTCTAACCTACGGGCCTACAGGGATCCCAGCGGAGCCTTTGCTTTTGCCTACCCCAACGGCATGGTGGCGGTCAATCTTGGGCCGGGGAAAGGGCCGGTGGTACTCCTGCGCGACCTGGTGTACGAGACCGAGAACGTCAGCCTGATGATCGCCCCGTTTGACAAGGGGGAGACGATTGCCGATTTGGGCAGCCCGGATGAGGTGGGGCAGTTGGTGGCGGAGAAGATCATTGCTCCTGAGGGATCCGGTCGCTCGGCCAAGCTGTTGTCTGCCGAAGCCTTTGAGCGGCAGGAGCACCCCTATTACCTGCTGGAATACCAAACCGATATGGGATCCCAGCTTCGTCATGAGGTGGTGACGGTGACCGTTCGGCACCATCGCCTCTACACGCTGACAGCCTCTACCCAGGAATCCCGCTGGCCTCAGGTGCAAGCTGCCTTTAGGAACGTGGGCCGATCTCTGAATGTTTCCTAAAGCTTTTCCTGAGAGGATTTTCTCAAGTGATTGAACCGGGTTGACGGACTTGGGTAGGTTAAGGTTGAGCCCTTTAGGGCTGAGTTATGGTCATTTTAGGTTGGGGGCGAGACGCCTGGGCTACTGAGAAAAGCCTTGTGGTTCTGGGGATTATTGCTCCGCAACGCTGACGCGAAGACGCGACCAACGTTTTGGGTGTGGGTGCAGTGTCCTAGCTTGAATCGAAGTGACCCTACCTACGGGTTCCAGCCGGGCCATCTGGTGTTAAAACGTAAAACGGTAGTGTTTTGAACCTGCGGAGATGGGATCCCACCCTCTTGGGCCTGCTCTATGACCGTATACGTGGTTCAGATCAGCGACCTGCATCTGTTTGCCAGGCCCCATCACCGGCTGCTGGGGGTGGACACGGAAGCCTCTTTCCTGCAGGTGCAAAAGGCCATTGCCGCTCTGGATCCCTTGCCGGATCTGCTGCTGCTTACCGGAGATCTCTCTCAAGATGGCAGTGCGGCATCTTACGCCCGTTTGAGAGCCCATTTGCAGGCTCTCCCCATCGATACTTACTGGTTGGCAGGCAACCACGATCGCCTGCACACCATGAACCAAGAGCTCCACGCCGAGCGGCTATTTGGGGACAAGAGCTTCAGCCGGGAAAATTGGAGCTTTATTTTGTTGAACTCCCTCGTGCCCGGCAAAGATAGCGGTTACCTGACGGAGCGCACGCTGCTGTGGCTGAGACAGGAATTGCAGCGGAGCAAAGCTGCCCAACACCATGTTTTGTTGGCCCTGCACCATCCCCCTTTTTCGGTGGATTCTGCCTGGCTAGATCAAAGTGCCCTGCAGCAGCCGGAGCGGTTGTTTGGGGTTCTGGACGAGTTCGACCACATCCGCCTCGTTGTATTCGGCCATATTCACCAAGACCTGCACCGCCGGCGGGAGGGGGTTGATTACCTGGCTTGTCCCTCAACCTGTGTGCAATTTCGTCCCAAGAGCCCCCAGTTTGGCCTGGAGGTAATTCCCCCTGCCCTGAGGCAGATATGGCTGGAGCGAGATGGCAGCTTCAAAACTCAGGTTCAACGGGTGGGAGCTGCTCTGCAACGGCCCAACCTGGCCCTGAAGGGATATTAGCTCTCCCCCTCTTGAACCTCTGTGGGGGGTAGCCCGATGGCCTGCCCCAAACAGACGCTGGCCCCCAGCAAGGCCAACCACCCCGGCACCACTGACAGGAGGGCCACCACGGCCACCAAGGTGTTGTTTCCCCCTTGCAAAAGGCTGTAGAGCAGCATTGGCAGCGTGAGAACCCGCCCACCGCCGACAAAGAAGGTGAGCAAAAATTCGTTCCAAGAGATCAAAAAGGCAAATACCGCCCCAATGGCTGCCCCAGGGGCAATGAGGGGCAACGTCACCTGCCACCACACCTGCCAGGGATCCGCCCCCAAACAGCGGGCCTGCGCCTCGTAGCCGCGGTCGAAACGGGCGAACACACTGCCCATCACCAGAGCCATGTAGGGAATGGTGGGGATCAGATGCACCAGCACCACCCCCAGCAGGGCACCGTCTAGCCGCAGGCGAATCAGCACCCCTTGGATCCCCATCAGCACAGCCAGAGGAGAGGTGATGACGGGCAACAGCAACAGCAGGCGCAGCCAGGCGGGCACAGGATGGGTGCCCAAAACTCGTCCCGCCGGGATCCCCACCCCCAGGGCCAGCAGGGTGGTGAACAGGGCAATTTGCAAGCTCTGGCCGAAGGCTGCCCGGAACTGGGATCCCCAGCTCAGCAGTTGCTGCCAACCGGCTATGCTCCATGCCCGGGGCAGGGCATCGGGAAAATACCAGGCCCGCGTGAAGGCCCAAAGGGCCAGCACCCCAAAGGGCAAAGCCCAAAGGAGGGCCACTCCGGCCACCCCAAGGCGGAGCAGGGATCCCCCAATCCATCTGCGTCCTTTCACGGCTTTCTCCAAGGACTCCGTCCCGCTGAGCCAAACGGCAGCTGCAGAAAGGATACTCTGGCTGCAAACAGCCCTCCGATTAGGCTGACCACCGCTGCCGAGACAGCCAGCAGGATGATCCCCAGCGCCACCGCCTGCTGCCGCTGCTCCAGGTTGATGTGGGTGAAGCGCTGGTAGATCAGAACGGGCAAGGTGCGCGGGTAGGTGGGCCCTAAGAGCAAGGGAACCTCAAAGGCGCTGAAGACAAAGCCGAAGATGAGAATCCCGGTGGCCAGCAGCCCCGGCCTCAGCAAGGGCAGCGTTACATACCAAAACGTCTGGGCGGCAGAAGCCCCCAGCAGCCGAGCCTGTTGCTCCAGCTCGGATCCCATCCCGCGCAGCAGCGTCAGCGCCACCAGAGCGGCAAACGGGATCTCCTTCCAAAGCCAATAGAGCAACACCCCCACATAGCCGCGGTCGTTCACCCACAAGGGAAAATCCTGATCCGAGGCAATCCAGCCCAGTTGGAAGGCCAGCCGCGCCAGCCAACCGCTGGGCCCCAGCAGCAGCAGCATCCCCGCCACCCCCACCAAATGAGGAATCGGCAGCGTCAACTGGCCAAGCCAGATGGCCCACCCCCCCACCCCCCGCAACAGCAGCGCCAGCCCCAGCCCCAAAAGCAGCGCCAACCCCGTTGCCAACAGAGCGATTCTGAGGCTGAGCAACAGGGATCCCCCGACTTCCGCATCCCGCAGCAGCTCCCCATACCCCTGCAGGGTAAACCCCCTCTCGCCCAGGCCGTAGAGGCCCACACTCTGGGCCAGAGCCAGCAGCAGCCCCCCGCCGTAGAGCAGGCCCACCAACCCCAACGCCGGCAAAAGCGGCCCATACTGCCGGATCCCCTTAAGCCCCACCGGCCCAGATCCCCGTCCATTTAAGCTATTCATTGAGCCAGTCCCAAGAGCTGCCTCACGAGAGAATTCAAGATGGGAGCGGATCCCTCGACGATCAAGCGATCAAGACTGCCTAGTGCTCCACACCGCCAACGCGACCAACCATTGCGATCTTTACATCCCATGGAGAGAACCCTAGACCAGATTAACCAACGCATTGCCAAAGGCCAGGTGCGGGTGTGGACGGCCCTGGAAGCCAAAGCCAAGCTGGCCACCTTGGGGATCCAGGAAGCCTTTGAGCAGGTGGATGTGATCACCACCGGCACCTTTGAGCCAATGGAGTCTTCAGGAGCCATTGTGAACCTGGGCCATACGGATCCGCCCATCAAGATTCGCCAAGCTTGGCTGAACGGGGTACCGGCCTATGCCGGATTTGGCGCGGTGGATCTTTACCTGGGGGCAGCCCAACCCAGCGAGCAAGCGGATCAAGCCTATGGGGGCGGCCATGTCATTGCCGACCTGGTGGCGGGCAAGCGCGTCCATTTGCGGGCCATCGGCCAAGTGACCGATTGTTACCCCCGCGCCGACTACGAGACCACCCTGACTCGGGATCAGCTCAACCAGTTTTACCTGTTCAACCCCCGCAATGCCTACCAAAACTTCATCGTCGGGGTGAACGGCGGGGATCGGCCTTTGTACACCTACTTGGGTCTGTTGGAACCGCATCTGGGCAATGCCGTCTATTCCAACCCGGGAGAGCTATCCCCCTTGTTGAACGATCCCCTGTTGCGCCGGGTGGGGATCGGCAGCCGCATCTTTTTGGGAGGCGGCATCGGCTACGTCGCCTGGGAGGGCACCCAACACTTTCCGCTGCAAAAGCGATTGCCCAACCAAACTCCCATCGGCCCGGCGGCCACCCTGGCCCTGATTGGAGATGCCAAGCAAATGCAGGCGGAATGGGTGAGGGGCTGCTACTTCCGCAACTACGGCCCCAGCTTGATGTTGGGGGTCGGGATCCCCATTCCCATCCTCGCTCCTGCGGATTTGGAGGCCATCGCCATCCGGGATGAAGAACTGGTGGCACCGGTGATCGACTTTTCCATTCCCCGCCGGGTGCGGCCCACCTTTGGCTTAGTGAGCTATGCCCAGCTCAAATCCGGCCAGATCACCCTCAATGGCCGCAAGGTTCGCACTGCCCCTCTGGCCAGCCTGCGCCGCTCCATGCAAATTGCCGAAATCCTCAAGCAGTGGATAGAAAGCGGCCAATTTACCCTCACCCAACCTGTCGCCCCCCTGCCCCTGGATCGGGAGTTTCTCCCCCAAAACCCTCTCAGGTGACGTCCTCCCCTCAATGAATTGGGGGCCTCCTCAAGCGGATGCACGCAGCGCTTTGGTTCGGGGACACCGTGCCTCCCTACTTTTGGGGTAAAGCGGCTCTCCAGAAGAACCGCTACCGGAATTCGCCCTGGCAGCAACTTCTCCAGGCAACCCCATCAACCCCACTTCAGGTGCTGTCTCAACAACTGAGCGTGCTGAGCCGATTGCCTCGCCCACAGGTCAGCTTGGGCAGGGCTGAGAGCTAGGCCCTCTGAGTAGCAGGCCAGCCAAGCTTGGTGTAAGGCTTCAGGATCGGTGGGCATCTCCTGCAGATCCCAGCCAGGCATGCCCAATTCCTGGAGCAGCGTTTTCACCTTGGGATCGTAGCTGAGACCAAAACAGGCGCAGCCCTCTGCCGCCGCCATCACCAATCCGTGGTAGCGCATGGTGATCGCCAGCCTGACACCCCGAAAGACTCCTTTCAATAGACAGGGATCCCGAATTTCCAGCACTTGGCTACGGTGGGGTAGGCGCTGCTGAAGCTGCTGAGCCAAGTGGTAGTCTGGCCCAAGGTCAGGGGATCCGGGAGGAGCCAGCTGAAAGGGCACGAAGAGAAGGTATGCCCCCGTGGAAGCCTGGAGACGCTGTAAACCCTGGCTCAAAGCTTCTAGACAGGCTCCAGTCAGTTGCGGATGCGGACGCAAGACCACAGCAATGCGGGGCTGAGGCCACGTTTCCCATTCCGGCAAGGTTTTGGACGGCAAACTCCAGACGGGATCCGGAGCCACCTGGTGAGGGATCCCCCACTCTTGCAGCCATTGGGAGGCAACTCCATCCCGCACACTAATGGCCGTGCAACCTGCCAGAGACCGGCGGGCCAGTGCACGAATCCACCCTCGCTGCAGCGGCCCGATCCCTTGGGCCCAGGCAACGGTTCTTAGCCCCCAGCGCTGGGCTAGGCCCATCACCCCCAGGTAGTAGAGAGGGCTGCGCCAACTGGTGCGATCCTGCAACAGACCGCCCCCACCCCAGATGAAAGCCTGGGCCTGGGCCAGACAGCGCTGCAAAGCCCAGCCGTCAAAGCGGGGGCAGGCCAGCACCCCATAGGTGGCAGCTGTCTCGGCAGGGCAAGGGGAGAGCACCACCGGCTGTACGGGGCTGGGCAACTGCTCTAGCTGTCGTAAGAGAGCCAGCAACAGGGCTTCGTCGCCAGCATTGCCGTAGCCATGGTAGCCGCAGATCAAAACCTGTGGCCGTTTCATCGAGTCCATCTGAGTAACAGGGATCCTAACTCACCCACAGAGTCTTGTGAGGTTGGAAAAGGCCGCGACGGCAAACCCTAGTTGGATGATGACTCCCTGAGCCATTGGATCAAATCGGCCAGGGTTTGGAAGTCCAACAGCGCTTCCGCCAAAGCCTCCAGTTGCTCGGTAGGTAAGAGGCGGATGGTTTCAGACAGGTCTTCCGGCAGGGGCCCCAGCTTGCGCTGCAGTTGACTCAAGGTCAGTCGAGCAGCCTCTTGTTGCAGACCTTGTTGCAGACCTTGCTCTAGGCCTTGTTTTAGGCCCTCCTCTCGCCCTTCTTTGAGGGCTTCTGCCCGCCACATCTGGTAAATCACAGATTCCCGCACAGCCAGACCTCCCAGTACCCTGCTAATTTCCTCTGGCGTCCATGTTAATCCTGCTAAGACGGCAGTGGCCGCTTTCAACTCCTGACGCAGCTTGGGATCCTCCATCTCAGCTATGGCTCTGGCCACTTGGCGGAGTCGCGGCTCCGGGTTTTCCGGATCTGCCAACACGGCTAAAGGCAGGAGTCCTGGATATTGAGATAGCACCTCTGGATCTTGTTCCCACAGGCGCAAGACCTCAAAGCGATGGGACAGGGATCCCCGTTGAAAAGAAGTCTGGTACACCCGTTCTGACTGGGTTTTTCTTAGGTAGATGACAATCTGCCGCACCTCCTGGTCGGGATAGCGACGGAACAGGCGCAGGCAGTAGTCGGCCATGCGCAAGGGAATGTCGGGATCCGGATCGGTTTGAAACTCCAGATGCAAAATCAGGTTTTGGGCCCTCAGCAGGATGAGGGAGTCCGCGCGAATGGGCTCGCTGGAGAGCTCCGTTGGCTGGAGCTGGATCAAGGGAACCGGGGATCCCAGTAGCCACCGGGCAAAGGACTCGGGGAACCATTCCACCAAGTACTTGCAGACGTTATCGTAGGCCACAGGATCCCTTTCCTACAAAAGCCGATTCTCCCGATGGCCCCTCTGCCGAGATCAGCCGTAGTACCCTTGGTTGATGCGATTTTCCAGTTGGTTAGCCCCTTCCTGATACTCGCCAAACACGAAGTTCTCGGCGTTGGCTTTGATCAAGGCCTTTTGCTGCTCTGTCAGGCCTGAGATCTGCAACATGTCTTCCAGGCTCTTGTAGGGGGCATTTTTCACCAGGATGCGAGCTAGGGTGGGATAGAAGCCGGGCAGTTGGCGGTAGTTGCGCAAGATGGTGTTGTTCACGTCAATCGGAGTGTCCAAGTGCTTTACCGGGGGAAGCTCTGCGGCCCTGGCCACAACAGGGATCCCCAAAGGAGCGAAGCACAGACAGAGCACTAAAACCACACGAACCAAGATGGACAGCAGCCAGCGCATAGCATCACTTCTCCAAGCAGAATCCAAAAGGCTCATCTGTATAGGTTGCTAACATTCTCCGACCATCTAGTGTCTCATCCCCTCCACCCCGAATCGAGGGCCAAGACAGGATTTGGATCCCGACAGAAACAATTTTTAACAACTATGATCAGGAGACAGTCTTTCTTACTCTCCCTTTCTCGGCTATCGCACCATGTCCGACTTGGCCCTTCTCCACTCGACTCGACTTGACCCCCCCAGCCGGGATCCATCTCCAGGGATCCCACAACCCACGCCTTCTCCGGAGCTGGAGTTGCTGGGGCAGACCGAACTCTTTCTCAGACGGCACATTGGGCCGGATGCCCGGCAAATTGGGCAGATGTTGCAAGTGTTGGAGCTGAGTTCGCTGCAGGAGCTGGTGGAGAAGGCGGTGCCGCCGGCCATTCGCAGCAGCCAGCCTTTGCAATTGGGATCCCCTTGCCCTGAGCAGCAGGTGTTGGCGGAACTGCAGGCAATGGCGGCCCAGAACCAGGTGTGGCGCTCCTTTTTGGGCATGGGCTATTCCAACACCCTGACGCCGCCGGTGATTCAGCGCAACATCCTGGAAAACCCTGCCTGGTACACCCCCTACACCCCCTACCAAGCTGAGATTGCCCAGGGACGGTTGGAAGCCCTGCTCAACTTCCAGACGATGGTGATCGACCTGACGGGGATGGAGATCGCCAATGCTTCCCTGCTGGACGAGGCCACCGCAGCCGCCGAAGCCATGGCTCTTGCCTACACCTTGGCAGGCAGGGGATCCCCAGTTTTCTGGGTGGATCGGGGCTGTCATCCCCAGACGATTGCAGTGGTGCAGACGCGGGCAGAGCCGTTGGGGATCCAGGTGCGCGTGACGGATCTGGCGGAGTTTTGCCCGGAGAAGGGCTTTGGGCTGCTGTTGCAATATCCCAACACCTTTGGGGAAATCCGGGACTACCGGCAGTTGGTGGAGCAGGCTCACCAGAAGGGGATGGCGGTGACGGTGGCTGCCGACCTGCTCAGCTTAACCCTATTGCAACCGCCGGGAGAGTGGGGAGCGGACATCGTGGTGGGATCCACCCAGCGCTTCGGCGTGCCTTTGGGCTATGGCGGCCCCCATGCGGCTTACTTCGCCACCCGCGAGGCCCACAAGCGGCTGCTGCCAGGACGGCTGGTGGGGATTTCTCAGGATGCTCAAGGCAAGCCAGCCCTGCGCTTGGCGTTGCAGACCCGCGAGCAGCACATCCGGCGGGACAAGGCCACCAGCAACATCTGCACTGCCCAGGTGCTTTTGGCGGTGATGGCTTCTATGTATGCCGTCTACCACGGCCCCCGCGGCTTGCGACACATAGCCGAGCGCATCCACCGCCAGGCCCATCACTTGGCCACTGGGATCTGCCAGTTGGGTTATGAGGTGGGGCCCGAGCATTTCTTCGATACCTTCTGGGTCAAGGTAGCTTCTCCAGAGCAGGTGCAGGCGATCCAGGCCGGCGCTGCCCAGCGACAGATCAACCTCCGCCAGATCGATGACCGGACGCTGGGGATCAGCTTGGATGAGGCCACCACCACTCAGGATCTGCGGGATCTGTGGGAGATCTTTGCCGGAACCCTTCCCCGCAGCGGAGCGGAGTCCTTACCGCCAGCTTGGGATCCCGACAGCCCAGGGCCGGATTTGGGCCAGAGCCTGCCGCCCCAGCTCCTGCGCACCACCCCCTACCTCACCCATCCGGTCTTTAACCGTTACCACTCGGAAACTGAGCTGCTGCGCTATATCCACCGCCTGCAAAGCCGGGATCTGGCTCTCACCCATTCCATGATCCCCTTGGGCTCTTGCACCATGAAGCTGAATGCCACGGTGGAGATGATGCCGGTCACCTGGCCGGAGTTTGCCCAGCTCCATCCTTTTGTGCCCCTAGAGCAGGCCCGTGGCTATCAAGCCCTTTTTGCCCAGTTGGAAAAGATGCTGGCGGAGATCACCGGTTTTGCCGGAGTTTCTCTGCAGCCCAATGCCGGATCTCAGGGGGAATATGCCGGCCTGTTGGCTATCCGCCGCTACCACCAAGCCAGAGGGGAAAGCCGGCGGCAGGTGTGCTTGATCCCCACCTCGGCCCACGGAACCAACCCGGCCAGCGCCGTGATGGCGGGGATGCAGGTGGTGAGCGTAGCTTGTGATGAAGCCGGCAATATCGACATTGAGGATCTGCGGGCCAAGGTGGAGCAGCACGGGGAGCGGCTGGCCGCCTTGATGATCACCTACCCTTCTACCCACGGTGTGTTTGAGGAAGGGATCCGCGAGATTTGCCAGATCGTCCACGAGGCGGGGGGACAGGTGTACATGGATGGGGCCAACCTCAACGCTCAGGTGGGCCTCTGCCGTCCTGCGGAGCTGGGGGCCGATGTCTGCCACCTCAACCTGCACAAGACCTTCTGCATTCCCCATGGGGGAGGTGGGCCGGGGGTAGGGCCCATTGCCGTGGCCCCTCACCTTGTGCCCTATTTGCCTGGCCATCCTGTTTTGCCCGGCTGTAACGGCCCCGTCAGCGCTGCCCCGTGGGGCAGTGCCAGCATTTTGCCCATCTCCTGGGCCTACATTCGCCTTATGGGATCCGCCGGCCTCACCCTGGCCAGCCAAGTGGCCATCCTCAACGCCAACTACATCGCCAAGCGGTTGGATCCCTACTACCCAGTGCTCTACAAGGGGCCGGGGGGGTGGGTGGCCCACGAGTGTATTTTGGATTTGCGCCCCCTGAAAAAAAGCGCTGGCATCGAGGTGGAAGATGTGGCCAAGCGCCTGATGGACTATGGCTTCCACGCCCCCACCATCTCCTGGCCGGTGCCGGGGACGATGATGGTAGAGCCCACCGAGAGCGAATCTCTGGAGGAGCTGGATCGCTTCTGCGAGGCGATGATTGCCATCCGCCAGGAGATTGCCGCCATTGAGCGAGGCGAGATGGATCCGGTGCGCAATCCCCTCAAGTTGGCCCCCCACACCGCCGAGGTGGTGGCTGCCGACCACTGGGATCGCCCCTATCCTCGCTCGCTGGCCGCCTACCCGCTCCCTTGGGTCAAGGCCCACAAGTTCTGGCCCAGCGTCAGCCGCATCGACAACGCCTACGGGGATCGCCACCTGGTGTGCAGTTGTCAGCCCTGGTTGGAGGAATGATGGCTGCTTTCGAGCCTGGCTCGGAATCAGAAGAGGAGGTTCAGTTGTATCCAAAGGCGGGATCCGCTATAACCAGTCAGGGATCCCTGGCCAACGGATGAGAAAAAATCCCCGTCTTGAGCGGTTCACGTCAGTGGGGCCAAGTTCTTTGCCTATTCTTACTCGGCTAACCCTGGGGCTGTTGGCGGGATCCCTCGTGGCCTGCCGCAAGATGCCTGATCCGGTTGCTCAAGAAGTGGATCAGGATCCCGTGCGGCGTCACATCGGCAAAGATGGCACGCACTTTGAGGCTTCCCTAGGAGATGCCCGCGCCCTTCCCCCCCAGTTTCCCCGTCACTTGCAGTTGCCCAACGCTGTCATCGTCTCTTCAGGGCAGATTCGGGATCGAGAGGGGGGCCTTGCTTCCCTGATCTTGCAGACCTCTCAGCCTCTGGAGGCGATTGCCGCCTACTACCGCCGCACCCTGTGGGGCCGGGGCTGGGACATCCTCTCGGACATCGAGCAGGCCAATGGGATCCGCACCTTGGTGTTCGAGTCTCCCCCCCACCCCAAAAAGCCTCTCCAACAGGCGGTGGTGCAAGTGGGATCCCCCCGTCGCGGGCCGGATCAGGTGGAATATCGCGATATCTTGATTTTGCTGAGCACCGTATCCCCCTCTGCCACGGCAGAAGACCTCTCTGCGGCCAAGCTCGCTCCCCCAACTTCCCCCTGAGGATGCCTGTCTACACCCAGTCAATTCCGATTGCGGCCAGCGTGGCCCAGGTGGATCGCTGCCTCACCGACCTGGAGTTGATGAAGCGCTGGCTCAACCCGCTGTTGGGCTGTGAGGCGGTGGGATCCCCTCTGGCGGAATTGGGCAGCCGCTACCGCTTTTTCCTTCGCTTGCCGTTTGTATCCCCCAGCTTGGATTGCGTGATTACAGAGCGGGCAGAAGGCTTGGTGCAGTGGCAGTTTAAGGGATTTTTTGAAGGAACCGACCGCTGGGAATGCCATCCCCAGCCGGGGGGTACCCTTCTAGTCAATTGCTTCAACTTCCGCATTCCCAATCCCTGGGTGGCGGCAGGGTTTTACCTGTTGGCAGCAGGGCCGACCCAGCAGGATATGCGGGCCCAGCTCCGACGGCTGAAGGCGGTGGCCGAGGCTTTGGGTTAGGCTGGTGGCAAGTAGTAAAGAAACGTAAAAAACTGCAATGACCAGCAACAGCGGACTGTTTAACCGTCGCTTTGCCGACAACTTCATCCCCCAACCAGCCAACACTTCTCTGGAAATCGGCCAGATTGCCCCCGATTTTGAGCTGCCGCGCGTGCAAGGGGATCCCGTGCGGCTATCGGACTACCGCGGCCAAAAGCCGGTGGTTCTGGCTTTTACTCGTATCTTCACCGAAAAGCTTTTTTGCCCTTTTTGCTACCCCCACATCCAAGAGCTGAAAGCCCGCTACAGGGAGATCCAAGCTCTGGGGGCGGAGCTGCTGATGGTCACCAGCACTGATCCGGTTCAAAGCCAGCAGATTCAAGCAGACCTGCAGCTGCCTTACCCGCTGCTGGTGGATCCCGAGTGCAAAACCTTCCGCCTCTATGGGGTTGGCCAAGCTTTGGGAGCACCCCTGCCGGCCCAGTTCGTTGTGGATCGGGAGGGCAAACTGCGCTTCAAGCATGTTTTCTCCTTTGCCCAGCCCAATGCCGATACCGATGAGGTACTGCGGGTGTTGCGGGAGGGGCTGCAAACCGGCTGGGATGGAACCCGTAGGGTGGCCCCTATCCCCTTTTTCTAGGGATCGGGCTTCTCTGCCATTGGACTTCCAGGGAGAGAGACTGCGATGTTTGCCCGTCTGGCCCAGAGTGGGGCGCGTCAGGCCGAGATCCTGGAGGTGGTTTTGCGCCACGGTTGGGACTACATGCGCCGCTTGCTCTCTTTTGGCAAGGCTGGGGAACCCCAACTGCCCCCCCCAATGGTGCTGCGCAACATTTTGGTGGATCTGGGGCCGGTCTATGTCAAGCTAGGCCAGCTGCTGAGCACCCGTCCGGACCTGTTGCCGCGAGAGTACATCGAGGCCCTCAGCACTCTGCAGGCCGACGTACCTCCTGTTCCCTGGAATGCGGTGGAGATCCTGCTGCGGCAGCAGTTGCGGCAGCCGTTGGAGCAGGTGTTTAGCAGCCTGGACAGGGAATCGGTTGCCGCGGGATCCATTGCCCAAGTCCATCGCGCTTGTCTGGTCAGCGGCGAGTGGGTAGCCCTCAAGATCCAGCGGCCCGGGCTGGAGGCGGTGGTGGAGCGGGATACGCGGCTAATCCGGGGCATTGCCGAGCTGGTGGCGCAAACGGAGTTCGGCAGGTTGGCAGATGTGGTGGCCTTGGCGGATGAGTTCTGCCGGGCCATTCAAGCAGAGCTGGACTTTACCCAAGAGGCCCGCCACACCGAGCAGCTCCGCCAACAGTTGCAAAGGGGGCGTTGGTTTGATCCGGCCCAACTGGTGGTGCCGCGCATCCATTGGCCTCTCACTACGCCAAAGGTGTTGACGCTGGAGTGGATCGAGGGCCGGCCCTTGTTGGAGGCGGATCGCAGCGACGCGGACCCGGAAAACATCGCCCGCCTCTTGACCCGCGCTTTTTTCCAGCAGATCTGCATTGATGGCTATTTCCACGCCGATCCCCACCCCGGCAACCTCTTTTACTTGGGATCCGGTCGCGTAGCCCTGCTGGATTGCGGCATGATTGGGCGGCTGGATCCGCGTACGCAGCAGATTCTGCTGGAGCTGATGCTGGCCATTGTCAGCCTCGATGCCCAGCGCTGTGCCGAATTGACCCTGGAGTTGGCCCTGCCGGAAAGATCCACGGCCCGCTTGCGGGAGCAGCCGGTTAGCTTGGCCCAGCTCCAAAGCGACTACGAGCGCCTTCTGCGGCAGTACTACACCCTGAGCATTGCGGAGCTCAACTTCAGCCAGCTCTTTTCTGAGATCCTGCAGGCGGCTCGACGCAACCAGATCCGCATTCCCGGCAATTTGGGCCTCTGTGCCAAGGCGCTGGCCAATTTGGAAGGGATCGCCCGCCAGCTCACCCCCGACTACAACCTGCCGGAGCAGCTTCGCCCCCTGATGGCGGATGTGTTTCGGGCGCAATTGCTGGGGGAGGCCCCTCTGCCCTCGCTGCTGCGCACGGCTTTGGATTTGAAAAATCTCTCTCTGCAATCGCCGCGCCAGATGGAGCTGCTGCTCAGCCGCATCACGTCGGAAACCCAGCGCTGGAACTTGACCATCCAAGAGCTGGACGGGATCCGCAGCAGCCTGGATCAGTCGGCCAACCGCCTTTCCTACAGCATTGTGGTCGGCTCTCTGATCGTCGGAGCTGCCATCATCTCGGCTCAGACGCAGCGGTTTCAGGTCTTTGGGCTGAGCGAACTCCTCTTCGGCGCGGCCAGCCTGTTGGGGCTGTGGCTCGTCATCAGCATCCTGCGCTCCGGTCGCCTGCGCGGCTAGATTGGCTGAGGTTGGCTCATCAGTGGACTCAGGGCCCTACTGCCCTTGTCTGGATCTCGATGTTTCCAAAAGAACACCAAAACGGTATCAACGCCTCCGCGAGCGATCCGCCAAAAGCCGCAAAGGCCGATTCTTTCGTTCGATCCCTCGACGCCTTGCGCCACAAGGCTTTCCGGCCCCAAAACCCCCTCGCCAAAACTCTTTTTGCCGACTTTTTTCCGGATCCCTCGCAAATGGGCCTTGCATTCCTTGCCCTGCTTGGGTTTAATAGGGGTGGAGTTCCCCCTTCGGGGGGATTCCTAGAAATTGGAAACCCTGCCCGAGAGGGAGGCTTTCTGATTTCATCCGCCTGAGTTCCCCCTTCGGGGGGATCCATAGAAATTGGAAACATCATGTAGTGCAGACGGTTGTAGTCGTCACACACTGCCATGAGTTTGTTCCCCCTTCGGGGGGATCCCTAGAAATTGGAAACATGCTGCATAGCAAACCTCCCTTCACAGGGATAAAAGGACAGTTCCCCCTTCGGGGGGATCCCTAGAAATTGGAAACAATCGCCTCGCTCGGCTTGCCGAGACGAATCCAGGCTCGTTCCCCCTTCGGGGGGATCCCTAGAAATTGGAAACCAAGAGTGCAGGTTCCAAAGTAATCCTCACGGTTGCTAAAGACGTTCCCCCTTCGGGGGGATCCCTAGAAATTGGAAACCTCCGCCCCTTCTAACTCTGGCGGGCAGTTGAGGATAGCGTTCCCCCTTCGGGGGGATCCCTAGAAATTGGAAACTCATACTGGACAACACACACGAGTAAGTGTGATCTTGTTCCCCCTTCGGGGGGATCCCTAGAAATTGGAAACAGGTTGCTGTCTTCGTACTCGACCTCCGCTCCCTCTAACGTTCCCCCTTCGGGGGGATCCCTAGAAATTGGAAACGAGGGACTCACATGAGCTTTGTAGATGTTTAATTCAGTTTGAAGTTCCCCCTTCGGGGGGATCCCTAGAAATTGGAAACCTGAAGCCAAGGTGGAATAGGACGCGGTAAGCGTGTGTTGTTCCCCCTTCGGGGGGATCCCTAGAAATTGGAAACAACTTGTTGGATCCCTTGCCACCTTGGGGTGTATTTGTTGAGTCAGTTTCCCTGCAGTGAGGGATCCCTAGGGATGGGGAAAGGACTCAACAGCTTGCGCTGGCTGGCGCGTCAGTATGCGCTTCGAGTTCTGGATGCTGCCGGTATAACCCTCAATGGCTCACAGCCCTGGGATATTCAAGTTCACGACGAGCGGCTCTACCTGCGCTGCCTGCTCTATGGATCCCTGGGCTTTGGCGAGGCCTACATGGAGGGCTGGTGGGATTGTGAGGCCATTGATGAGTTAGTTTGTCGTCTCCTAACTGCCCAGGCACCGCAGCAGGTGGGTTGGCTAATTCAGCCCCTACTTGGGCTGGACAGTCGCCTCATCAACCGCCAGCGGGGCAAGGGGGCATTTGTCATTGGCCGGCGCCACTATGACATTGGCAACGATCTCTATGAGGCCATGCTGGATCGCCGCATGATCTACAGCTGTGCCTATTGGGATGGGGGCGCGCAAACTCTGGATGAAGCCCAGGAGGCCAAACTTGACCTCATTGCCCGCAAGCTGGAACTCCAACCCGGCATGCGGGTGCTCGACATCGGCTGTGGCTGGGGCGGCACAGCCCAGTACCTGGCCGAACGCTACGGGGTGCAGGTTGTGGGGATTACTGTTTCCAAAGAGCAAGCCAAACTGGCCAGCGAACGCTGCCGCGGCCTGCCGGTCGAGATTCGGTTAGAAGACTATCGCCAGACCCAGGGAAAGTTTGATCGCATCCTTTCTGTCGGCATGTTTGAACATGTTGGCTACCGAAACTACCGAACGTTTATGCAGGTAGCCCGCCGCTTGTTGAACGACAATGGCTTGTTTCTTCTGCACACCATCGGCAGCAACGTGGCCTACCAGGGGCGGGATCCCTGGATTGAGCGCTACATTTTCCCCAACTCGATGCTGCCCTCGCCTCATCTGATTACTGCAGCCTTTGAGGGCTTATTTGTGCTGGAAGACTGGCACAATTTTGGGATCAATTACGTGGCCACCTTAAAAGCCTGGCACGCCAATTTCGAGCAGGCATGGCCAAAATTAGCCGACCGCTACGATGAGCGCTTTCGCCGCATGTGGCGGCTCTATCTCCTGATGAGTGCCGGTAGCTTCAAGGCCCGGGCCAGCCAACTTTGGCAACTGGTCCTCTCACCACGGGGAGTAAGTGGCGGCTATCGCTCGCTTCGGTAACGACAGTCCCAAAAGTTTGCAGGTGCCCCTGCGCCCTCGCTGAGTGGGGGTGTTATGATGAGTTTGATTATCATTCTCACTCTAGACAAGCTGAGGGATGCCCGCAGCTCTGCAGCAAATTGTCAATCGCTTCCAGAAGGCCAAGACCTCGCGGCAGAAGTATGAGCTTCTCCTAGCCTATGCCAAGCGCCTGCCACCCTTTCCCGAAGTGGAGAGGAAGGAGGAGAACCTAGTCAGAGGTTGCGCTTCGCGGGTGTGGCTGGCCACCGAGTTTAGGGAGGGCAAGGTCTACATCCAAGGGGATGCCGATGCTCAGTTGGTCAAGGGTTTGGTGGCCATTGTGGTGGAGGGGCTAAGTGGCCTAGCGCCGGAAGAGATTTTGGGGGTTTCCCCAGAGTTTGTGCGGGAGATGGGCCTCAATTTCAGCCTTAGCCCTTCCAGGAGCAACGGTCTGGTGAGCATGTTTTCTTTGCTCCAGCAGAGGGCTTTGGCTTTTCGAAGGTCGGGTTCTGCAAGTTCTGCTGTCTCTGTTGTTTTGTGAGGTATTTCTGCACATGACCGATAGGCTTAACTCTCTTCGCTCTGTTCGATCCATGCGATTGCTGGTATCTCTGGTGGCCGCTCTTTCGGTCGGGATCCTGGGAAGCCTGCAGATGCGCCAAGAAGAGTCCCGGGCCCAGCAGGGATCCAGCCCCCCAAAGGTGGTGACCACGATTTTGCCGATAACGCAATTTACCCGTGCTGTGGCCGGGGATCGGGCAAAAGTCACGCCACTCCTTCCCCCTCAGATGGGGCCCCACGACTTTCAGGCTCGACCTGAGGAGGTTCGTTTGCTGGCTCAGGCGGATGTGCTGGTGATCAACGGGTTGGGTATGGAAACGTTTTTGGAAGGGTTGATCGCCAGCGCTGGGAACCCCCAATTGCAAATCGTTGACAGCAGCGAAGGGATCCCAACTTTGCGGGCTGAGGAGCCAGAGCATGGGCACTCCCACGGTCACGGCCATGGACACTCTCATGGACATAGTCACGGCCATTCTCACGGGCATGGCCATGGCCACTCTCATGGGCGCAGCCACGGCGAGTTTAACCCCCACATTTGGCTGGATCCCAGGCGGGCCATTCAGCAGGTGGAAAATATTCGTGATGGCCTCATCTCTGTAGATCCGGCGGGGGCAGAGATCTACCAGGCCAATGCGGCTGCTTTTATCGAGAAGCTCAAGGCTTTGGATGAGGAGATCGAGCAGCGCTTGGCTCCCTTTGCCGGCAGAAAGTTTGTAGTTTTCCACAACTTTGCCCCCTACTTTGCCGAGCGCTACAACCTCAAGGCTGAGTTTTTGGTGGAGATCCCTGAAGCCAGCCCCTCCCCCGAAGATGTGCGGCGGGTGATGGAGACGGTGCGGGCATCCGGCCTGAAGACGATCCTGGTGGAACCGCAGCTGGGGAGTAACAACCCCTTTGAGGTTTTGGCCAGAGACCTAGGGATCCAAGTTCGCGTTTTCGATCCCATCGAAACCGCTGACCCTGAGGGGATCGAGCCGGAATATTACCTGACCATCCTGCGGCAAAACGTGGAGAACCTGGTCTCCGCCTTTGAGAAGGAGACGGCCTTCCTGCCCCTGCAATTGCCGCTGCTGGGCCAAGCTGCTCTCGAACACCTGCTGGCGAGGGGGCGATGATCTCCTGCTCCGGCGAGGTTGTCCTGCGCGTGGAGGGGCTGACGGTCTATCGGGGATCCCGCTTGGCAGTACAGAATGTGTCATTTGAGCTGAGGGCGGGATCCCATACGGCCATTGTCGGCCCCAATGGCGCTGGCAAAAGTACCTTGGTGCAGGCCATCTTGGGGATCCTGCCGCGGCAGTGCGGCTCGGTTTGGATTCTGGGAGAGCCGGTGTGCCTGTCCGGTTACTTGCCCCCCTCGGTGCGGCAGCAGGTGGCTTACGTGCCCCAACGTTTTCAGTTCAATCCTAGGCTTCCCATGGTGGTGGAGGAGTTTGTGGCTTTGGGTTGGGGGGCGTTGCAACCCCGCTGGCCCTGGCAGCAGCGCTCTGCTCGGCAGCAGGCGGTGCAAGAGGCGCTGGAACGAGCCGGCGCATCCCACCTGTCCTCTAAGGCTTTGGGCCAGCTCAGCGGCGGGGAGCTGAAACGGGTGCTGTTGGCCTATTGCTTGGCTTGGCCGCGGCGGCTGCTTATCCTCGACGAGGCACCGGCAGGCTTAGATACGCTCAGCGAGGGGGAGTTTTACCGGCTCCTGGAAGAGCTGCGCCAATCCCTGGGCTGGGCCATTTTGCAGATCTCCCATGATCTGGAAATGGTGTCTTGCTATTGCGACCGCGTGCTGTGCCTCAACCAATCCCTCATCTGCCAGGGATCCCCCCAGGTGGCTTTGGCACCAGAAGTGCTGAGCCGGGTTTATGGGCCTGTTCGCGACAGCGGTGCGGAGCACCATTTTGTCCGCTACCACCGTCACTGAGGGGAAGGCGATGTTGGAGGGCTGGGTGCGGGTAGTGGAGCTGTTGCAGTTGCCCTTTATGCAGCGGGCCATGCTGGGTGGGATCCTCACCGGCATGACAGGTGGGCTGCTGGGCAGTTTTGTTATTCTGCGGCAACTGTCGTTTTTTAGCGATGCCCTGGGGCATTCGGCTCTGCTGGGGATTGTTTTGGGAGTGCTGCTGGGGCTGAATCCCACCGTGGTGTTGATGGTGTTTGGGGTGGGATTTGCTTTGGGCGTCACCTTTGTCTTGGAGCGCACTCAACTGTCGGCGGATGCGGTGCTGAACATCATCTACTCTTCCTCTTTGGCGCTGGCCGTTATCGCCCTCAGCTTGCTGCCCGGCTATCGGGGCAACCTCAACCAGTTGTTGTTTGGGGAGATTTTGGGGATCAGCCCGGCAGCCCTGTGGACGAGCGGGATCCTCTTGCTGATCAGCTCGGCCTATGTGGGATTGACTTTGCCCTCCCAGATGTTGCTTACCTTGGATGAGCCGCTGGCGCGGGCGCGGGGGGTTCAGGTGGGCTGGCAGAAGCTGGCTTTTGTGGTGTTGCTGGCTTTGGTGGTGGCCCTGGCGATTCGCTCGGTGGGGGTGTTGCTGGTGAGCGCTTTTGTGGTCATCCCGGCCTCGACAGCACGGATGTTGGGATCCCGCTTTACAACCTATGTGCTGCTGGCCATAGGTATTGGGGGACTGAGCGCGGTGCTGGGGATGATCGCCTCGGCAACCTTCAACCTGCCCTCCGGCCCCAGCATTGTTGCCACCCAGTTGCTCTTTTTTCTCCTAGCTATGGCGCTCAAGGGGGTGTCGCAACTCCTGCAGCTCTAGCTAGCGGCAATCCAAGAGCTCTCTCGGGCAGCGGCTTTTCCTGCAGAAGCTGGCCAAACAGGCGGCGATAGCTCTCTGGAAAGACCTGCCCGCTGAGGGTGGGCTGCTCGTAGACGCGCTTGAGGGTGTTCAGATCCCGCTTGGTAATGTTGGGCACCCGCAACACCCGCCGATTGCCGGTAGCCGCCGCATGGTGTCCGCCATACATCAGATCCCGCAGGTTCGGGCTATGGCCCCACAACCCCAACCCATGCCCGATCTCGTGCCGGGCCACCGCCGTCACCTCGGCCAACCCCTGTCCTTCTGCAATGACGATGCGCACCCGCTGTTGTAAAGAGCCATCCGAGGCGAAGAAAAACTCAGGCCGGGCCGCCCCTGCCACCCCGCCGCCAATAGGAGGAACGCGGTAAATGCTCATCCCGTAGAAAGCCTCCTCCTCTTTGGCCACCACCTTGAGCGGGATGTAGGCCGACCACTCCTTCACCGCTTGCTCCACGGAGGCCTTCCACTGGGGGTGATCCCCTTGGATGTAGATAGGGACGGGATAGAAGGCCCACTGGGCATAGGCTCCACCTGGCAAAAGCGGCTCGATTTCCTCAAAGTAGTCTCCCACCGCCTTGTCGTAGGCGTAGCGATCCAGGCCGGGGGGGAGTTTGAGCCGCATCGGCTGCGGCAGTTCTCCGGCTTGAGTTTGAGCCTGGGCTTGCAGGGCTTCAATGCCAAAAAAGTGGGGAACCAGCAGGGATCCCCTGCCCCCCACTGCCAGGACGAGGAGCATCGTCCAGCCGAGGATGCAAAGCTGTAGAATGCGCCGCCGCATCAAAGCCGCCCTTTCGCCCTTGTCTTTCTACAAGGTTAGTGGCTCAGAAAGCAAGTGTCGTTCGTTTGACATCCTCCCCGGCCTGAAGGCCGGAGATTCCTACCATGCTACGCATGGATGGCTCCTTGCGCAGTCGTCTCGGCGGGTTCCTGCTTCCGACCGCCCGTGCAGTTCGATCCACAGGCCATCCGGGCTGACACG